>DASQFV010000260.1:0-9337 GCA_035632975.1 Nitrospiraceae bacterium | reverse complement strand
TTGGGCCCGCATTTCTTTCATGAGCTCCGGCCCCATAATGCCCTTGGCAAAGCCAGGATAGTTCTCGACTTCCGTCGTCGTGGTCAGTTGTCCGCCGGATTGCCAGCCTTCAATGAGCAGGGGCGAGAGATTCGCCCGCGCTGCATAGACCGCAGCAGTGAGTCCAGCCGGCCCTGAGCCGATGATCACGACGTTTCGCATGAGCAAAATTTAACACAGAGGGTGGAGGGAATGCACGGCAGAGGGTCAGGCGAGGAGGCGGAGGCTCCTGAATAACTGGCCGACTTGCTTGCGAAGAGACGGGCGAGGGAGGGTCCCATTCAACACGTGGTCAGCTTGTTGGGTCTTCTTTGCCAAGGGCATTTGGTAGCTGATGCGGCGCAGCGCTTCGGCGCGGGAGAGGCCGTTTCTTTTCTTGAGGCGCGCAATCTGCGTTGCTTGCTCCGCGGTGACCACTATGATTTTGTCAACGCGTTTGTCTACGCCGGCTTCGAAGAGGAGCGGCACTTCGTAGATGACCACAGCATGGGGTTTGTGTTTGGCGATCCGACGCATGAGTCGTCGTTGCTCGCGGGCGACGCGGGGATGGATGATACGTTCGAGTTGTCGGAGTTTTGTCCGGTTTCCGAACACTATGGCTCCTAGCGCATGGCGATCAAGTGAGCGATCAGGACGCAGAATGCTTTTCCCAAATGTTCGTGCGATTGCGTGCCAGGCCGGTTTCCCTGGTTCGACAACCTCTCGGGCCAGTTCGTCGGCATCCATCACGATGGCGCCGCATCGCTTGAACATCTTCGCGACGGTGCTCTTACCGGTTGCGATCCCACCTGTGAGCCCAACCAGAATCATGGCGCGGAGGATAGCATGGGGCTGCTGAAAAAGTCGTCCGACCGGACGAGTCCACGGATTGACATCCGGAGGGACGGCCTGTATGAATTTCTCCATGATCCGTGCCGCAGTTCTGAGTCTTATGGCGGTGCTGGCCCCTTGGGGCTTCGGCCTGGTGTGGGCCGATGAGGGGCCGCCACTTGGTCCTCGGACTCTTGTGGTTGCGCTGGATGGAACCGGGGACTATGTCTCTCTTCAGGAAGCGGTCGATGCCGCCAAGAAAGGCGACACCGTCTTCGTCAAGGCGGGCCAATATCCTCAGGACGTGACCATTCACAGCAAAGAGAAAATCAAGTTCGTCGGGGCTGGAGTGGATCATGTGACGATTCTGGGGCGTGATATCGTGGTGGGCGCTCTCCATGTGGGCAAGTGGCCCTATGGGGCGACGGACATTGAAATCAGCGACATGACGATTAATGACCAAGGGGGGCATGCCGTCGGTCTCTTCAATGGGCAAGGGATTGTCCTTCGCCGGATCAAGATCAATGGCATGTTGTTCAGCCAGCAAGTTCACGATGTGCGGATAGAAGCTTGTGTCATCGGGGGGAGCGAGACGACCGGCGCTCAGTTTGCCGATTCAGAAGCCGTCCTCATCGGGAATTTGATCCATGATAACGATCATGGTGTCTCGATTGCCGGCAAGTCGAATGTGCGGTTAGAGCGAAACGTGATTACCCGAAGTCTGTTTGAAGCCGTCGTTGTCAGCGATCGTGCCCGAGCCGTGCTGGTGAGCAATACCTTGGTCAAGAATGGTGGTGGCGCGGCATTTCTCGGACAATCTCAGAGTGATGTCACCGGCAACGTGGTCGCGCTGAATCGAGTGGGTTTTGTGATCGCCCCATCCAGTCAGACCACCACCTCGTTCAATGCGTTCTACAACAGGGATGGGGATTATTTACGAGGGGGTAATCCGAACCAGCCGGCTCCGGAACTCAAAGCCCAGTCAGATATTACCAGCGACCCGTACTTTGTTGACCCAGGGCATGACGATTTTCGCCTGCGCCTCGATACGCCGCTTCTCATGATCGGTCATTTCCCATACCTCGGCGCCCTTGCACCTGCCTCAACCGCCGCACGTCGATCGACTAAAAAGTAGTTTTGAATCAATATGATAGCCCGCTCTCCCCGGAGCACGGATTTCCATGTGCTATGCTACTAGTACGCCGTTAGTAAGATAAGAATAAATGATGAGTCTCTGGCGTAGGAATTGCTGATCCAACTGTCAGAGAAACAGGAGGCGACCGTGGCAAGTTACCGACAAGAGCTGGAAAAGCGTGGAGCTGACGGGATTCCGTCGCTCGATGACGTTGAATCAGGCAAGCTGGTTGGTGCCGTCCTCCCCATGTCCGAAAAGGCGCAGATCCAGATGCGTAATAGCATCGAAGTAATCGATTACCTCCTCAATCAAGAACGCGTCGTCTGGAGCTGACGGCCGCGTTCGACACTTCCTTAATCCCCGATCCAAAATCGCCCTCTTGACAGTCCTCTCCTGCCTTCGTACGCTCTTTGCCGTACCTCTGTTCTAACCAGGAGACAACCCGATGTCGTGCGATCATCTGCATCATGGACGTGCTGTGCCTATGGCGTATTGGCTCATGATCGCAACGGCGTTCGTGATGCTGATGCCTTATACGGTGCCGGCTTCTGATGAGTTGCCGAAAGAGGCAGTCTTGCCGATGGAGCTGGCTGGCAAGGCGATCCAGGCATCGTTGGATGCCTGCAACAAAGATGGCTACCGGGTGAGCGTGTCGGTCGTGGATCGAGCCGGCGTGCTTCGTGCCATGGTCCGAGCCGATGGGGCCGGGCCTCATACGGTCGATAGCAGTAGGAAGAAGGCCTATACCGCGGCTAGTCTCCGCCGTCCTACGACCGAGCTGGCTGAGCTGATCAATAGGGTTCCGACCTTGCAAGCTCTTCGCGAGATGAACGATCAGGTGCTGATGCTCGGGGGTGGACTCCCGATCGAGATCGGCGGTGAGATCGTCGGAGGGATTGGCGTTGGTGGGGCACCGGGTTCGCACCTCGACGATGCCTGTGCTCAGGCAGGGCTGGATGCGATTGGCGCAGCGCCGAAAGTTCCAGCGCCCAAGTGAGGCGCCAACACTGGCTGGTTGCCATTGGGAGCGTGGCAATGCTCTGCGGTGCTTGCAACAGCAGCGCCCCCGAACCGGCATCTGTGGATATCCCTTCGGCACAGGCCCAGCTTACCATCATTCGAGCGGCGACCGATCTTTTCCTCTCTCGGCACAGTCTCACATTGAGGGTCGAGGGAGCGGGAGGCTGCTCGTCTTCAACGGAGCTGTTCCCCAATACGGGATATGCGAGCCGACGAAATCTCTATCAAGCGGGAGCGGGTTTGCTCTACATGGTGGGCCAGTTCGATGCCCGCGTGATTGACCCGCTACACTGCACGATCACACTTGCCGAGTTTCGCACCCTCGATCGCTATGTGACCTTTCTCGGCAGCTTCGATGAGAACGAACAGAAGCGCTGGACCTACTTTCCCGCCAGTCAGCGGCCAGAGCTCCCCTTTGAAAAACGGTGAGGGATGGGGAGGACAATGTTGGGCAGGTCCCTAGCAGTTTTCGGAATTACTCGTTTTTGTGCGATACGCTGTAGTGTGGTACGTAGAGTGAAAGTGCATGAACAGTTGGCAGGATGCTCAAAAAGGCCGTCCAGCAAGGCCGCAGGCGAGCCGAAACCAGAGGCGTACCCTCAGGGGGGTACGTTGAGGATTTTGATGAGCCGAGAACGAAGCTGGCGGACTTTTTCAGCATCCTGCTACTGAGAGCTTCGGTCTTTGAAGGTGAGCTCAGAGACGGCGGATTTGTCCAGCTCGCCTTTGCCGAGTGCGACCAGTCGCTGGTATTGATTATAGGTCGCTTGAGCTAACGGGACGGTAAGCCCGGCGGTCTTCGCTAACGCGAGGGCGATGCCTGAGTCCTTGCCTGCATGGGTAGCCGAGAAGTAGCAGTCATGGGCGCGGTTCTGCATATCCTCGCCGTCCGTTTCTAATACGCGCGACGCGGCTCCCGTTTGGGCGAAGATGTCTCGCAACATCGTCAGATCGAGGCCGAGGGATGCTCCTAGCCCAAGCCCTTCTGCCAGTGCGGCCGTATTGCAGTTCATCACCATGTTGACGAGGGCTTTGACCTTCGCAGCCTCTCCTGCCGATCCGATATAGCGTAGGTGCGCGCTCAGTTTTTCCAAAAGCGGCTTTGCTGACTCGAACGCATCCGGCCGCCCACCGCACATGAGGTATAAGGTACCTTGGCGCGCCTGCGTGATGCTGCTAGCCATGCAGGCTTCGAGGCTCTGGCCTCCACGTTGCGTCACCAGAGTTTCGACGTCGACGTGCACGGCCGGCGAGAGGGTGGCGCAGTTCACGAAGAGCCGGTCCTTGGCGTGGCGGAGAAGACTCTCTGTGCCGGTCGCGGAGAAGATCTGGCGCATTGCAGCGTCATCGGACACGACAGTGAAAATGATGCCTGCGAGTTCTGCGACGCGGGCAGGGGTCGCAGCCGCTTCACAGCCTAGCTCGGTCGCAAGGTCGGTGGCCGTGGCGCGATCCCTATCGTACACGGCTACGATTGTTTCCTGTTGATCCCTCAAACGCCGGGCCATGTTGGCCCCCATCCGTCCGACTCCTACGAAGCCGATCCTCGAATCAAACTGCCTCATCACGCTTGCCCCTCCGTTCGTGTTAGCATGCGCTCGCTCGCGCGTAGTATACCCCTAACAGGATGCGGGAAAACCATTTCGGCGCAGCAGAAATTCGATGGCCCGGGCGTTTCGGACAATAGAAACATCATCCCCGCAGAATGCTCAAAAAGGCCGACTTCTCACCCGCCCAACCCCGGCGCGCCAAGACGCGCCGCTCCGCGGGTAAGGCCGCAGCGAGTGAAGAGGCGAGGAGGTACAGACCGCACTTCGTATGGGCCGTTCGCCTCTAGTATGGATCTTGGCGAACGGAAAACCCCCTACAGCGTTTCCGACCTCCGAGAAACTCCTACTCAACGTTGAGCCTCTGAACGATGCGAGAACGAAGCTGGCGGACTTTTTCAGCACCTGCTGAGGAATCGATAACGAGGATGTAAGGGAGATTCATACGTGCATCAACCCATTGTTGGATTTCATTTGGACGAATATGGTGATTGGGTGGCCGATCTACAATGTGGCCATGGCCAGCACGTGCGGCACCAGCCACCGATGACGAATCGGCCCTGGGTCCTGACAGAGGAAGGCCGGAGACAGCATTTCGGAGAGACGTTGAATTGCAAGAAGTGTGACGAAGCGAGCGGTTGAATTATTCGATGGTGGTGACGTTCGGGGACGGTGCTGCTTTCATGTCGAGGCCGTGGCCTGACCAGGGTTGCAGGTGTGAGCCTTGATATCGGTAGCCACCCGTGACTGGGTCATTGACCAACAGCAATGGGGTGTCGAGGTCGAGCACGTCGAATCCGCCAAGTCCCAGGACTAGGCTGAAAGAGCAGCCCATCGCCATACGTGTTTCGACCATCCCGCCGATCATCAACTTGAGGCCGGACGCTTTGGTGAAGGAGGCAATCTCCACCGCTTCGACCACGCCGGTCTTCATAATCTTGATATTGATGTAGTCAGCCGCGCCTCGGGCGACGACCTCTTGCGCGTCCGCGAGCGAACGGACTGATTCATCCGCCGCAACGGGAATGCCGGTCTCTCGACGGATTGCCGCCATGCTGTCGAGATCGTCCCGCACCACCGGCTGTTCAAGCAGCACCATCGTCCCGCCAAATCTCTTCACCTCCTGCGCAAACGTCAGGCAGTCTTGGCGCGAGAAGCCCTGGTTGCCATCGCCGATGAACAAGATGCCTGGGAGTGCGCGATGCACGGCCTCCAGACGCCGGATGTCGTTCTCGACATCTTTGCCGACCTTCATTTTGAAGAGGCGAAACCCCTTCGCGTGCCATCTGCGTGCCAGGGCGACGGTTTTGTCGAGGTCGGTGATGGGAATCGTGATATCCGTCTCCCGCGCTCGCACATCCGTGCCACCCCAGAGCTGCCACATCGGGATGTTCGACGTGCGGCAGTGGGCATCGATGACGGCGGTTTCGAGTCCACAACGTGCCGCTGGATACGTGAGCGCCTGCTCGGATAGCAAGCGCGCAATTTCCTGGTAGCCTGCGGCTGAATGACCAAGGACGGCTTCGCCGAGTTGGTGGAGGGCTAGAAGGCAGCTCTCGCGAGTTTCTCCACCGACTTCAGGAAACGGCGCCGCTTCCCCATACCCCTGTATGCCATTGGCCAGCGTGATTCGCAAGAAGACGTTCTCTGCCATTGTTCGTGCGCCGGTGGCGACGACGAAGGGGTCAGTGATGGGCACATCCACCGGCCAGAATTCCACCTTGCGTATGGTGCCTGACATGTCGTGCATTGGAAAGAAAGGAGCAGGTGCTAGACGGGCTCACCCATATCGATCATTTTCCCAGGGGAACGCGCTGTTCGAGTAGCCCCGCACTTCCCAGAACCCCTTTGCATCCTTATCCAAAAATGTAATCTCCTTCACCCACTTGGCGCCTTTCCAGGCATAACGCTTCGGGACAATCACGCGGACTGGGCCTCCGTGTTCCTTCGTGAGGGGTTTGCCGTTCCACTTGCATGTTAGGAGTACGTCCTGATCGTCGCAGGCTTCAAGCGGCAAATTGGTGGTGTAGTCGTCATAGGACTTAAAGAGCACGAATTTGGCGAGCGACAGTGGTTTCACAACCGAGATAATGTGCTTAAAACTCACGCCTTCCCACTCGTTGTCGAACCGGCTCCAGCTCGTCACACAGTGGAAGTCTGAGACGTCCTTGAACTGGGGCTGGGCGAGATACTCTTCCCAGGTCCACGTGATGGGATGAGCCACGAATCCGCCGATGGTGAGTTTCCATTCCGAGAGCGGAATGTCAGGCTTCTGACCGAGATCGAGCACAGGCCAGGTCTCGACGAGATGCTGTCCCGGTGGCAAGCGGGCATCTCCTTCGTAAAACACTTCCCGCTCTTCACCGCCACGGCGGGCCTTGGCCCACTGTTCTTTCGTCTTGGTTAAACGACTAGATTCATCCATATGTCGGCCTCCACGTACAGAGTAGGGCAAGAAGGGCTTGTCTGACAAGTACGAGACCACAGAATGCGGCATAGACAACGTCGTCTAACTTGCTACAATGCTTAGCTATTGTGCAGACCTGCTACACTTCAGGAAACTCACAATTGGGAGGGGTATGAGGGGTATTTTAGAACTTATTGTACTTAGAGCGGTCTGCTCCGTGGCCTTACTCGCGACCACGGTTGGGCAGACGATTGCAGAAACAAAAAAAGTAAGGGAGCCGGCGCCGGTCGTCGTCGCAGCTAAGCCTGCCAAGCAACAATCTGAGCAAGGGCAAACCCTGTCGATCCAGCGCGCCAAGAAGAGCCCCAGACCCACTGCCACGGAGCGCAAACCGGAGGGTATTCAGAAGCAGGCCAAGCCTGCACCGACTGAGTTCAAAACGAGTCCAAAGAGCCCTCGACGGATGAAAGTTCATAGGAAGGGGGCGCTGAAAGCCGTCGTGCAGCCGAGAACCGATCTCATGTACCACGGCATGCTGGAAAGCCCGCAGCGCTACGATCCTCGTCGGAATCACCCTGGTGCAGGCGTTCCGGACCCACACACTCCTGAATTGACCCACGACCATTTCCAAGAGCTCGATCGCAACCAGGATGGGACGATCGACCCAGTTGAACGGACGTTCGGCCGGCTCGATATGGATCGCGATCTCCACGATCGCCAGCCCCGATAGCCGGCTCTGACCTCTCCTTCGGTTCTTCACCCGCATGATTCATGAACGCGTCTGCTGCAATCGCCGATGTTCAGGCGAGAGGCACGGGGTAGAGGCTAGCACATTGACAGCCAGAAAAGGAGTCCCCATGATACGTGAGCGAACTGTCATGACGAACGACATGCCATCTTCTGGAGCAAAAAGCGGATTGAGTGCCGGAAAGATTGCTATGGCCCTCGCGATCGGAATCGCGATGGCTGCATTTTTCTACTTCGATCTGGGCCGGTTTCTCTCCTTGCAGGTGCTAAAGGACAATCGCGACTACCTGCTGTCGTTCACCGAGACACATTCTGCCGCAGCCGCAGCGTTGTTCGTCCTGACCTATGTGGCCGTGACGGGACTCTCGCTTCCCGGCGCCACGATCCTGACACTGGCCGGCGGGTTTCTCTTCGGAGCTCTACTGGGTACGCTCTTCGTAAATCTGGGGGCGACGACAGGCGCGACGCTCGCGTTTCTCGTATCCCGCTATCTGCTGCGCGATTGGGTGGAACAGAAGTTTGGAAAGTGGCTGGGTCCGGTTCAGCAGGGTTTTGCGAAGAACGCGTTTGGTTATCTCATGACCCTCCGGCTGATTCCGCTCTTTCCGTTCTTTGTGGTGAATCTGGTATCCGGCCTGACTCGCATGAATGTCGGCACCTACGTCGCGGCTACGGCACTCGGAATTATTCCGGGTTCCTTCGTCTATGCCTACGCGGGCCAGCAACTCGGTACGATCAATTCTTTGCAAGACATTGCTTCCCCCGGAGTGATTGGAGCATTTGTATTGCTGGGGCTTCTGGCGCTTGTGCCAAACCTGTACAAGAAGTGGTCTGGGAAACCAGCATGACCCCAAGCCCCGTAAAACGTCCCTCGGCTTGGCTCGGGACGGTGAGCTTGTCGAACCGTGAGGCGGGAAACGTGAAACGTAGGCGAAAAGAGGGGGCAACACGATGGTTTCGCAGTCGGCAGAAGAGAGGATCGTGGTGATGAATCAGCGTGAAGAGAGCCTCGTGCTGCCGAATGACGAGCATAACCGCACGCTCGTCAGCAACGTACATCCCTCGAACTGGGTCAATCCGGAACCGGCTGGCCGCTACAATATTGTGGTCATTGGAGCTGGGACCGCGGGATTGATCACGGCTGTCATTGCCGCGAGTCTGGGGGCCAAAGTGGCCTTGATCGAAAAACATTTGATGGGTGGCGACTGCTTGAATGTCGGCTGTGTGCCCTCGAAAGGCATCATTCGCGCGGCTAGGGCTTGGGCCGATTTGCGGAATGCCGAAGAGTTCGGCCTGCATATTCCTCCCGGGGTGAAGTACGACTTTGGCGCAGCGATGGCGCGCATGAGAAAACTGCGGGCGCGAATCAGCCACAACGATTCGGTTCATCGCTATACGAAGTTGGGTGTGGACGTCTACATCGGCAGCGGACACTTTACCGGTGCCGACACCATTCAAGTCGAAGGACCGGCCGGCAATCGTACCCTCACCTTTGCGAAGGCGGCTGTCTGCACAGGAGCGCGGGCGTCAGCGCCTCCAACGCCTGGATTGAAAGAGGCAGGTTATCTCACCAATGAAACGGTGTTCTCGCTGACGGAACTGCCGCAACGCATTGGGGTGATCGGCGCCGGT
>DASQFV010000259.1:0-3215 GCA_035632975.1 Nitrospiraceae bacterium | reverse complement strand
GGTTGTTCTACCAGTGGCGCCCAACAAGGCGCTCCAGCCGACCGTCTTGCCTCCGCTTCGCTACGGCAAGACGGCGGCTGAGCCTAGGCGTTAGGCATCTGAATGTGCGCCACCTGGCGGACTGGATGTGTGGAGTTTGACTCCCCAGAAACCCCTGTGGTACCGTTCTACTCTTCTGTATTCGCATAGTTAACGAGGGATATCATCATGGCGGTCGAGAAGGATCTGAGGGCCATTCTTGGTAAATTGAAGTACTCAGACGACGCCAAAGTACTCGCGCAGATTTCAGAAAATACCAAACAGGTTCACGCGCGCATGGCCGGCATTAAGCACAAGCTGGTGGTCATGAGTGGGAAAGGCGGCGTGGGCAAGAGCATGACCGCGGTCAACTTGGCGTTGGCGTTTGCGCGGCAGGGAGCGAAGGTCGGACTCTTAGACGTAGATCTGAACGGACCCTGTGTGCCTCGCATGTTGGGCTTGCACGGCCAGTCGTTGACCATGGGGCCTGGGGGAGCGATTCCTCCAGTCGGGCCGCTCGGGGTGAAAGTCGCGTCGATGGATTTCTTCCTGGAGGATGCGTCGCCGGTTCGCTGGAAGGGGCCGATGGATGTCAGCCCTGTGTGGTTGGGGCTGATGGAAATGAATGTCATCCGAGAATTCTTGGCCGATGTCGTCTGGGGCGAACTCGATTACCTCCTGGTCGATCTGCCTCCCGGGGCCGCGGCGGACAAACCACCGGTCATTGCCGGGTTTATTCCAGACCTGGCGGGAGCGATCGTTGTCACGACGCCATCAGAAGTGGCATCGGACGTGGTGCAGAAGTCGGTCACCTATGCCCGCGACATGGGTATCAAGGTCCTGGGCATGGTTGAGAATATGAGCGAGTATCGCTGTCCCTCCTGTGGAGAAGTGAACGAGTTGTTCGAAGGCAACACCGAGGCCCTGTGCGAGATGCTGGACCTGCAGCTACTCGGACGGATTCCCTTTGACCGGAAACTCGCGCGCACCTTCGACAAAGGAGAACCGTTACTCGACGAAACGTATCCGACGATTCAACGCTATCAGGAAATTGCCGGGCGCATCAAAACGCTGCTCGATTACAAGAAGGTGCTCGCCGACAAATTGTGATGTGACCCACCTAAGAGGAGACGCCATGAAATTCGTGTGCCTCAACTGTGAAACCTACATGAACTTCGAGAAGGTAGAGAAGCCTGGGGAGGACACGCTCGGCGTGTTCTTCGGCTGTCCGTCGTGCAATGCCAAGTTCTCTATGGTGACGAATCCAGGCGAAACCCAGATGGTCAGTTCTCTCGGGGTGAAGCTGGGTGGGCGTACCGTTGCGGCCGAGCCTTTTGAGATGACGCGGGGTACGCTGAAAGACGAAGCAACCACAGGCGCTGGTCAGATGACGGCATATGTGAACGAGAAAGTTCAAGGTGGTCAGCCGGCGGCTGCGGTCACGGCCGTAACGACCGCCACACCCGGAGAGAAGTCCGGCAGCGGCTGCCCCTTCTCCGCGATGGTGGCTGAAATGGGACTCACATCGGCCGGTAGGCCCGGCAATGATGGAGCGGCGACTACAGAGTTTGCCTGGTCGGCCGATGCGAAGGAGAAACTCGATCGCCTCCCCTCATTTGTGAAGCCGATGGTGCAGAGCAGTGTGGAGGCCTTTGCCCGCAAACAGGGGTATCAGACGATCACGTTGCAAGTGATGGACGATTCCAAGAGCGAATCGAGCAACGGGATAACCTGGACGCCTGAGGCTGAGAAGCGGCTTGAGAATATTCCTGACTTCATCCGTCCCATGGCCCGCAAAGAGGTTGAGCGGGCGGCGAAGGAGCGCGGGATGGCGACCATTACGGCTGAAGTAATGGATGACGTGAAAGATAAGTTTATGAAGTTCATGTAAGAATAAGAAATTGGACTCGTACGAGTGTGCCAACGAAGGCCCATTTGCAGCTGCGAATGTACTCCGAGTAATCGACCCTGTTGCGGTACACCCTCCGGCATAATTGACACCTTTCCAAACCCTGTGCTACGAATACGCCATCCCCGCGGGCGATAGAGTGCTTTTGCGCAGTTGGCTTTTCTGAGTCCGGCTGCTAGGAGTGATCATGGGCGGACATAGCCATTGGGCGACGGTTAAACGGCACAAAGGGGCCCAGGACGTCAAGCGCGGGAAGATCTTCACCAGAATTATCCGCGAGGTGACGATTGCGGCTCGTTCAGGCGCCGATCCGGATGGTAATCCGCGGCTCCGGCTGGCCATCTTGAAAGCGAAGGAGGCCAACATGCCTGGCGATACGCTGAAAAAAGCCATTCAGCGCGGCACGGGAGAATTGCCCGGCGTGGCCTATGAAGAGTTCAATTTGGAAGCGTATGGGCCGGGAGGGACCGGCGTACTGATGGAAATCACGAGCGACAACCGCAATCGCACCGTCGCCGAGCTGCGAAATCTCCTCACGAAGAATCACGGCAATATGGCGGAAGCCGGCGCCGTCTCCTGGCAGTTTCACAAAAAGGGACTGCTCACGATTGAGAAGGGCAAAGTCGACGAAGATACGCTGCTGTCCCTCGTACTCGATGCGGGAGCGGAGGATGTGAAGGCGGGCGAGAACAGTTTTGAGGTCATCACGGATCCGCACCATTTTGAAGCGGTGAAAAAAGCCCTCGCCGATGCGAAGATCGACACCATGCTTGCGGAGGTGACCTCTGCTCCGCAGAACACGATCAGGTTAGAGGAAAAGGCAGCCGAACAAATGCTCAAGTTGATGGAAGTCTTGGACGAGCATGACGATGTGCAGAAGATTCACGCGAATTTTGATATTTCCGACGAGGTGATGGAGAAAGTAGCCGCCGCTGGATGAACAACAGCGCGGAATGCTGAACGATGAATGGAGATCTCAATATTTTCTTCCTTCGCTCAACATTCCGCACTCACCATTCCTCGTTGCCTCATAGAATATGATCGCCTCACTGACAGGCCGATTGGCCTTCAAGGCGCCGACCTATCTGGTCCTCGACGTGCACGGGGTCGGATACGAAGTGTTTATTCCTCTCAGCACCTACTATGGGTTGCCCAATCTCAGCGAAAGTACCTCGCTGAGCGTTCACACCCATGTCCGCGAAGACGCGATTCAGCTCTTCGGTTTTCTGACGTCGCAGGAAAAAGATGCATTCGTGCTGCTGACCAGCGTGTCCGGGGTCGGGCCCAA
>DASQFV010000258.1:0-3318 GCA_035632975.1 Nitrospiraceae bacterium | reverse complement strand
GTACTTGAAAAGCGGCGAAAAAGCCTAACGCAGGATGTGAAAAATGCCGCCAGCGTCGTTCTCCCTTCGAGAGCATCCTCAACGTACCGCAAGGGTACGCCTTCGGATCTTCACTCGCTGGGTCCTTGCTGGACAGCCTTTTTGAGCAGCCTGCAAGAGCATTCTATCTGTGATGACACACCTACGGACCATGGAAGTCCTTGTGCTCCACAATAGCGTCTCCGCGGCTTGCTAATGCTTCGCGGGGGGTGATTGTGCCACGGCAGCCCGGGCCCGGGCATGGTTCCCCCCAAGTTCGAGATACCGCGTGAACGCTTCAACCGATTTGGACTGATCTTTCATCTCGTCGGCGTAGAGGATGCCCAGCGAGAAATAGACATCCACATAGTTGGGATTGACCACCAGCGCCTCCCGCATGGCACGCTCAGCTTCGGCATACTGCCCGCGCTTTTCGTAGATCAACCCGAGCGTATACTGAGAATCCGGGTTCTTCGAGGCATACTGCACCGCCAGCTTTGCCGCCGACAACGCGTCGGCAAGGTTCGGCAGCACTTCTAGCAGCACATAACTCTTGAGCACATAGGCGTCGCCGAACGTGGAGTCGTATTCCAGTGCCTTATCCAGCCGCTCCAACGCTTCCTCCGACGATTTGCCGGTTTGGAGAAGCGCGAAGGCTTGTTCATACTGCATCTTCGCAACCTGTCGTCGTTCGGTCGGAGATTGGGGCTCTGCCCCCATGATGAAGGCGGCCTTTCGGCCCTCGATCAACACCGTATCCCCTTCCCCTTCAAGCTGCACAAAGAGGGGATGCTGGGCGCCCTTCGACCGTTCCAGAACTTGTTGCTTCACATAGTCTCCGACTTCCGAGGCCATGAGCCATCCATTTTTATTACGATCCGCCATGCCACTCAGCCCATTCACCAGTACCTGCACGAAAAGACTCCTCCCATTCTCCTGACTCAACGACTCACCCTTATCGCCCGCCGTCAACACTTGCACGGCTCGCCGCTCTGTATCGTCTTCCGGGGCCAATCGCCCTTCAAGGGACAGTGGCTGAGCCATGCTCACCTCCCACCCGCTCACTGCGGCATTCAAGAAGAAGAGGGTGTGTTTGGATGCGCTACGCCGGCTGAACTCTTTCAGCTGTTCAAACGTTACCGATTTGGACACATTCCCCATCTGCGCATCCCAGGGAACGAGATACCCAAGTTCTTTGCCGGCAAGATCCTGCGTAACACCCGCATGTCCGGCGAAATAGAGCACAAGCCGATCATGTCGACCGACCTTGCGAGGCAAGAAATCCGAGAGCGTCTGCTGCAGATGGCGAACACTTGCATCCTTGTCGTAGAGTTCCACGACCTCGCCGAAACCCAGTTGACGGAACGCCTGGGCCACAGCTTTGGCATCTTCAATTGTGCCGGGAATTTTCGGGGCCAGGATATAGTTTTCCACCCCGATGACAACGGCCCACGACTTGTAATACAGCCCTTCAGGTTTCCCCAGTTGGGCAGACGCCGATAGCGGACAGGACGTCGCCACCAGCGAGTAGGCGAGACACGCGAGAAGGGAGAACCGCGATTGTTGGTAGGCGATCGGCAACATCAATTGGACCAGCCCCAGTGTATGACGCGTAATAAATTCACCCTACTCTCGCCTCTGCGCGACTGTCAAGAAACGGCAGGCCAAGAACACGACGCAGCCGCAGGCCTACGATGTGGTCCTGCATTCTCCCTCTCCCGTACCAAGGTATGGTTGAGTTCCCCCTCGCCCCTCCAGCATAATGACCGTGATTTGCTTCGCACCTCGACCTGAAGGAGTCATCGCATCATGGCAGAGAAAATCGATACCCTCCTCAAGGAAGGCCGCGTGTATCAGCCGACCGCTCAGACCAAAGCCGCGGCCTATATTCAGGACTACGAGAGCGCGTACAAGAAATCGATTGCCGACCCTGAAGGCTTCTGGAGCGATGTCGCCAAGGAACTTGAGTGGTTCTCCCCCTGGACCAAGGTCCTGGAATGGAATTATCCCTGGGCCCAGTGGTTTGTCGGCGCCACCTGCAACATTACCTATAACTGTCTGGACCGTCACGTCAAAACCTGGCGCAGGAATAAGGTGGCGGTCATCTGGGTCGGCGAGAACGACCAAGAACGGGTCATTACCTATGGCGAGCTCTACCGACAGGTCAATCGTTGCGCGAATGCGCTCAAGAAACTTGGCATCACAAAGGGAGACCGGGTCACGATCTACCTTCCGAAAGTTCCCGAACAGATCGTTGCCATGCTCGCCTGCGCACGCATCGGCGCCATTCATAGTGTGGTGTATTCCGGATTCAGCGCACCGGCCCTCGCGAACCGCATTCAGGACGCCGAATCCAAACTGGTTATTACAGCCGACGTCGGGTTTGACCGGGGAAAGGTCCTCAACCTCAAGTCGGTGGTGGACCAAGCCGTAGCCAATTCGCCCACCGTCGAACGTGTCGTAGTGTTACGGCGTCAGACTCCGGGGATGAGCTTATCCGTGCCGAAGGAAATCGATTGGCACGACTGGCTGAAGGACGAAAGGGCGGTCTGCGAGGCCGAGCATCTGGATGCAGAACATCCGCTGTACATCCTCTATACGTCCGGCACCACAGGCAAACCCAAAGGCGTGGTCCATGTCCACGGCGGCTACATGGTCGGGACCTATATCACTACGAAATACGTCTTCGATCTCAAAGAGGACGATATCTATTTCTGTGTCGCCGACCCTGGCTGGGTCACCGGCCACAGTTATATTGTGTATGGTCCCCTCCTCAACGGCGCCACGATCCTCACAGCTGAAGGCAAGCCGGACTATCCTAACCCTGGCCGCTGGTGGGATTTAATCGAACGCTACGGCGTCTCGATTTTCTATACAACTCCCACCGCCATTCGCCTGCTCATGCGTTACGGAGAAGACTGGCCAAAGAAATATGATCTCTCCACCCTCCGCATCCTGGGCAGCGTAGGCGAACCGATCAATCCGGAAGCCTGGGAATGGTTCCATCGCGCGGCCGGTGGGGACAAACCGATCATGGATACCTGGTGGCAGACCGAAACAGGGTCCATCCTGATTACCCCCCTGCCGACAGTCCCCTTGAAGCCAGGCTCCGCTACCAGGCCCTTCCTTGGTATCGAAGCCGATGTCGTGGACAGCGAAGGCAACAGCCTCCCTGCCAACGCCGGCGGCCTTGCCGTCATCAAAAAGCCCTGGCCCTCGATGATGCGGACCATCTACAAAGATCCGGAACGCTACAAGACCTATTGGAACACGATCCCGAACTGCTACACCGCCGGCGAC
>DASQFV010000257.1:0-11885 GCA_035632975.1 Nitrospiraceae bacterium | reverse complement strand
AGTGGGGCGCGAAAGAACTGGCTGAGTTGGGCTATCCCTTCTCCACGATTCTTCGGTATTATTATCCGGGCACTGAACTGCAGAATATGACGCTGACCAAACCTCCGATCCCGCCGTCCTCCTGATGCAGCTCTCCGAATTCGATTTTCCGTTCGATCCCTCGCTGATTGCCGCTCACCCAAGCCTCCCGCGCGATCACGCCAGGCTGCTCGTTCTGCAGCCTGGCGATCGTTCGCTCGCCCATCGCCGCATCGACGAGTTGCCGGCTCTTCTTCAGCCCGGCGATATCCTCGTGGTCAACAATACGAAGGTGTTGGCCGTGCGCGTGGCTGGACGGAAGCGTCCTTCCGGTGCGGAGGTCGAGATCCTCTTTGTGAAGGATCTTGGCGATGCGATATGGGAAGTGTTGATCAAGGGAACGTTCCGGCCGGGACAGATTATTGAGATGGGCGCAGAGGCTTCTGCTGTGGTGGTCGAGCGTGGCGCGACCCGAACGACGGTTCGGGTCGAGAGTCCGATTCCGATGTCTGAATGGCTGCGACAAAATGGTCAAATGCCGCTTCCACCCTACATAAAACGGGCGCCGACCGGCCAGGATCGAGAATGGTACCAAACCCTGTTCGCGCAGCATGAAGGGGCTATTGCGGCGCCGACTGCCGGACTCCATTTCACAACGGAGTTGCTGGCACGGCTGCAACAGCGAGGGATCGGTCTCACGACCATCACGCTGCATGTTGGTGTTGGGACATTCAAACCGGTGACGGTCAATCAGATCGAAGACCATCGGATGGGCGCAGAATGGATCGAGGTCGGAGCAGAGGCGGTTCGTGCCATCGAGCAGGTGCGAGCGACAGGGAGACAAATTGTCGCTGTCGGGACTACGGTCGTACGCGCGCTCGAAACTGCGGCTCGCACGAACGGTCAGATCCGACCCTATCGTGGAGAGACCGATATGTTCATGACACCAGGGTTTCCGTTCAAGGTGGTTGATGCCCTCCTCACGAATTTTCACTTACCACGTACCACATTGTTGATGCTGGTCTCCGCATTGGCCGGGACCGAATTTCTTCGACAGGCCTATGCAGAGGCGGTTCGAGAGCGGTACCGCTTCTACAGCTATGGTGATGCGATGTTGATTCTCTAGCAGGATGCTGAAAAAGTCCGCCAGCGGCGTTCTCGCATCGTTCAGATCCTCCACGTACCCCAGAGGGTACGCCTCCGGTCTTCACTCGCTGCGGCCTTGCCGGACGGCCTTTTTGAGCATCCTGCGGCTATTTTGTCATCGGCCCATTCTGTCAGATTCCAACGGTGTATTGTGCATAAACGGAGTTTTTCCACGGCCTGCTGACAGAGTCTGACAGTCATCACGTCTTCAAGTCCGAAAGCCCACGGACGAAGGTCGCTTGAGACTTTAGGACATGATGACTTTATGATCGAATGGCTTCTGACGAGGGGTACTAGAGCAACTCGCGGTTGATCTTGATGGGGATGGTCGTTTTGAGCGATTCGGTGTACGCTATCAGAGCGCGTTGCTGCTTTTGAAAGAGGACGTCCTGCACGGCATGGTCCTTTGCCGCAGCGGCCTTCGCGGGATCTGATTCCGTTTGTCGAAGCGTGAGGGTTTGCGCCTCGGCAAGCTCGGCAGGGGTAAGGGCCACGGCGTCGCGTATGATCATCCGGGCTTTGTTGCTCAGCACTTCTTTCGCTTCCATTGCTTCGAAAATCGAGGGCGTCAGATGATTAGCTGCCAGGAGCCGTTGGTAGATCTCCGGATCGAAGGCGCCGTTCTTTTGAAAATCCGGGATCTGCATGATGACTTCACGCAGCTCGTCGTCAGCCACAGTGAGGCCCATGTTTTTTGCCGCGATGAGCCAGGTCCGATTATCGACGAGTTGATCCACCACTAATTGTTTGATCGTTTCGTCTTTGAATTCTCCAGGGACTTTGTCCTTATAGAAGCGATAGGTATTCTCATAGGCGCGTCGGAATTCATCGTGGGATACGGTGAGATCTCCGACTGAGGCCACGACGGAGCCGGTGCTGGGCTGATCACGGAATCCCCACCAGCCCATAGTGATGACGAAGGCGAGGGCGATGACCCCCATGATGGACTTGAGGAGCCACGGATAGCTATGCGACGCTTCGCGCATCAATTTGAGCATGACAACCCCTCGGGAGATTCGTACGGACGGATTCTACTCAGGGATCTGTGCAAAGGCAAGAGACGGCCTTTCCTCCAAGCTGCGATCTCATGATCGAGTAGAATAGTCTGTTCGTGAAGACGAGAGATATCGCCCGCAATGTCCGATGTGCCGGAGAATGGTCTTTGTTTGTGCTCGGTAGTTTGATTTGCTATACTTTGCCACTAATCGTAAGGAGATCCCTTGGCGGAGGAGGTCAGCGGGGTTCGTTCAATCGGTGGCGGGATCTACCCCAAGGCGCGGGTCCTAAACCGTGGTATCGCCAAGCTGATCGATCTGTTCATCGTCGTGGCAGCCGGTCAAATAATCGTGCCGGTAGGTTTTATTGGAGGATTGGCGTATATTCTGGTTGCTGATGGATTTGCCGGTGGGCGCAGTATCGGTAAACGGGTGATCGGCCTCCAGACGGTGCTCCCGGATCGGCGAGAGACAGCAGGGTTTCGGGAATCCATTATTCGCAATTTGCCATTCGCGGTCGCTCAGTTAGCCTTCGCCGTCCCGTATGTGGGATGGCTTGTGTCTGTAGCAATCATTGCGTTCGAGGCGGTATTGATTCTCGGGAACGAGCGGGGGCGGCGTCTTGGTGACGAGGTTGCCGGTACCCAGGTGTTGGACGCGGGTCGACTGGCGTTACCTGACTGAGTGTGCCGTCAGAGTCTGAAGGAAAGGGAGAGCAATCGTGGGCTTTGGGAGCGATATCTTCGGATGGTTCTCAAACGACCTGGCCATTGACCTGGGGACGGCTTCGACCCTCGTGTATGTGCACGGAAAAGGGATCGTGCTCAACGAACCCTCGGTCGTGGCGGTTGAGAAGAAGACCGAACGAGTGCTCGCGGTCGGCACGGAAGCGAAGCGAATGTTGGGACGCACGCCGGGCAACATCATTGCGGTGCGGCCCATGAAAGAAGGCGTGATCGCGGACTTCGAAATGGCAGAGCAGATGTTGAAACGGTTCATTCAGAAAGCTCACAACCGCAGCGCATTCGTGCGTCCGCGCATCATCATCGGTGTGCCGTCGCGCATTACGCAGGTGGAGCAGCGGGCAGTCCGAGACTCGGCTGAATTAGCCGGTGCCCGCGAAGTGTATCTGATCGAAGAACCAGTGGCCGCAGCCATTGGCGCCGGTCTTCCGATCACCGAACCCTCCGGCAACATGGTGGTCGATATCGGGGGCGGCACGACCGATATTGCCGTCATTTCGCTCGGCGGAATCGTCTACAGCGAGTCTGTCAAGGTCGCGGGCGATCGCATGGACGATGCGATCATGAATTATATTAAGAAGAAGTATAATCTCCTCATCGGTGAACATATGGCAGAGCGGATCAAGTTCGAAATCGGATCCGCCTATCCCTTTGAGGAACGCAAGACAATGATGATTAAGGGGCGCGACTTGATTTCCGGCATTCCCCGCACGCTGGTGGTGGATGACGCGGAAGTCCGGGAAGCGCTGCAGGAACCGATCGGAACAATCGTCAACGCGATTAAAGTGGCATTGGAGAACACCCCGCCCGAGTTGGCGGGCGACATTATCGATCGTGGCGTCGTACTCACGGGCGGGGGATCTTTGCTGAAGGGCATGGATACGCGTTTTCGGGAGGAAACGAATCTGCCGATCATCACCGTGGATGATCCCCTGACTTCCGTAGTCTTGGGGGTCGGGAAAATCCTCGATGAGTTGGATCTGCTCGCCAAAGTGTCGGTGATGTCCCAGGCCAATACCTACCGATAAGGTTCCATCCCTAACTCCTTTATGTGGATGGCTCACTCTCGCTCTCCCTACGGTGCCAGACGCCTGGCGTTTGCCTGCTTTGCCCTCCTGTTGGTGGCTCTTTTTCTGCTTCCCAGTCAAATCCAAGGACTCTTGCAGTATCTGGATGGGCCAGTTGGACACGTCGTGCGTGTTCCGCTCGAAGCCATTGCGTCCATCGATGCTGGCATTGCTGATCGCTGGGAACAGTACGTGGCGTTGCAAGGGGTCCGGGAAGAGAACCAACAACTACGGAAAGAAATTGAGTGGTTGCGCGGGCAACATAGCCAGTTGCGTGAGTCCGCCGTCGCGACAGAACGATTGACGGCCCTGCTGCATTTTAAGGAGCAGGCGCTCCCCACGATGGTAGCCGCTCAAGTCATCGGGCGTGATGCCACGAACCGATATCGTGCCATCATTCTCAATAAAGGCGAGAGTGACGGGATCAAGCCGGATATGGGAGTGGTCACGCCCGCTGGTGTCGTCGGGCGCGTCGTGAAAACGACAGGGGCGTCGTCGGTGGTGCTCTCAGTGACTGATCCGAACAACGCCATCGCTGGTCTCATTCAGCGTACGAGAGACGAAGGGATTGTGGAAGGGACTCAACAAGGGCTGGCCCAGCTGAAGTATATTCCATTGTTGTCGACGCTCCGAAACGGTGATCGGGTCGTGACATCGGGCCTTGTCGGGGGTTTTCCCCGAGGGCTCGTGATCGGCACGATTACGAGCATCGATAAACAGGAAGGCGCGCTCTTCCAGTCTGCCGAACTCATGCCGGAAGTCGATGTTGGTCGTGTGGAGGAAGTGTTGGTGATTCAGACATCGTATGGACAGTCCACGAAGGCCGGGGCGGGAGCAGATCTGATCGGGAAGCCATCACCATGAAATACCTTTTCTATCTGATACTCGTGCTGCTGCTCGTCCCCCTGCAGACGACGCTGCTTCCACATCTTAGCGTGTGGAATATCAAGCCGGATTTGGGGCTTGTGGCCGCCGCGCTTGCCGGGCTTTTTGCTGGTGAACTGGAAGGCCTTCTCGTGGGGCTCGCGATCGGATGGGTCCTGAGTCTGTTCTCCGCCGGTGAACTTTGGCTAAGTCTCCTGACGAACGGGGGCGTTGGGCTCTTGGCAGGATTCCTCGGGCGGCAGGTGTCGCAGGTAACGTCGATCTCACTGGGTGTGGGGCTGCTGTTGGTGTCTTTGGCGAGCGGGCTGTTTGCCGCGATGAATTTCAAGCATCTCGACGTGTCGCAGATGTGGTGGATGGTCGAGTCGATCGTCCTTCCGCAGGCTTGTTTTGATGGGGCGGTGGGGGCGGGATTCTATTGGCTGCTCTCTCAACGGTTTCATGTCAATCGCCTGAGGACCGAATAGCAGGTCTGTGATGGGCGTGGCGGAATGTTGATTGCGACGCATGGCAACAGCTGGTCTACACGATTCTGAACTTGGGGAGCTCCAACGCCGAGTAATCATTCTCCGCGTCGGCTTGTTGCTTGTCGTGGCTTTACTGGGGCTGCAGCTCTGGTACTTGCAGATTCGTGAGGGACCCTACTACCGCGATTTATCCGAGAACAATCGGACACGCTCCGTCATCCTGGAGCCGGCTCGAGGACTTATCTACGATCGCAATGGCGTGTTGTTGGCGAATAATGTCCCCAGCTTCACGCTCTACGTCTCGCTCGAAGAGGTCAAGGATCGCGACCTGCTTATCGATCAGCTCAGCAATCTCCTGGGGTTAGATGCTGCCCTCGTCAGGACCAAGCTCACGGCTCGCGGCAGTAAACAACTACCGCGCAAGGTGAAGGATCGCTTAACCCTTCGAGAAGCGACGTTGGTCGAGTCTCACCGTCTGGACTTGCCCGGAGTGATGGTGCAAGTCGAATCGCAGCGGAACTATCCTGGTGGAGTGACTGCCTCACATCTGTTGGGCTATGTCGGGGAAGTGTCGCCCGAGCAGTTAGAGAAACCTGAATTTGCCGACCTGCACCAGGGCAGCATTGTCGGGCAATATGGCGTGGAGAAATTTTTCGATCAGCTCGTGCGTGGTCAAGCCGGGCAGAAAAGCATAGAAGTCGATGCGGTAGGTCATGAGAAACGAACCGTGGTGATGGAGCAGCCCCATGCTGGGGACAATCTGTACCTCACAATTGATGTGCGGCTGCAAAAAGTCGCCGAAAACCTGTTGGGAGAGGAATCGGGCGCGATTGTCGCGCTTGATCCGAGGACAGGTGATGTGCTTGCCATGGCCAGCCGTCCTGGGTTCGATCCGAACATCCTCTCGCGGGAGCTCACACCGAAACAATGGGCAGCGATCGTACAAGACGAGGGGCGCCCCTTGAACAATCGGGCCTCGCAAGGGCAGTACCCGCCCGGTTCGGTCTTCAAAGTGATGATGGCCGCTGCAGCATTGGAAACCAAGACCGTGACGCCGTCGACATCCATCTACTGCAATGGAGGGTATCAGTTCGGTCGCCGCCTGTATCATGACTGGAAAGCCGGGGGGCATGGGTCGGTGGATCTCCGGCACGCCCTCGTGCAATCGTGCGACGTCTATTTCTACACCGTCGGTCAGCGGATGGGGATCGAGACGATAGCCTCCTTTGCCCATCAGTTTGGGTTGGGAGAAGAGACGGGGATTGAGCTGCCGTCTGAACGGGTTGGGATCGTGCCTTCCGAGGCCTGGAAACGAAAGGCCAAGAATGAGGCGTGGCTGCCAGGCGAAACGATCTCTGCATCAATCGGACAGGGCTATGTGAATGTGACCCCGCTGCAGATGGCGAGCTTGATCGGCACCGTCGCAAACGACGGCGTCACGTTCCGTCCGCGATTGGTCCGGGCAGTGATGGATCGAGCGACCGGGAAACTTCAGCAAAGGTCTGCAGTCCCCAAGCGCACGTTGAAGCTAAGGCCTGGGATCATACCGCTGATTAAAGAGGCGCTGGCCGGGGTGGTTAAAGAGGGGACGGGCACGCGGGCGCAGTCGGCGCTGGTGACGATCGCCGGGAAGACCGGTACGGCTCAGACGTTGGCCTTGCGCACCGGTCCAGAGAAAGATATTCCGAAGAAATTCCGCGATCATGCCTGGTTTGTCGCCTTCGCTCCGGTTGAAGCGCCCACCATTGCCGTTGCAGTGCTGGGTGAACATATGGGCCACGGGGGTTCTGCCTCTGCGCCCCTCGCCAAAGAGCTGATCGAGACCTATGTGAAATTGGATCACCCTGCTCCTTCCGGTGTGACGGATGGTGCCGTTGCGCGGGAAGGGAATGCCGGAGGACAGAGGGAACGAGATGATCGACCGGGTGATTAATAGCCGTGGCTTCGACAATTTCGATTTCCGTTTTATCGGACTGATCTTTGTCATCCTGGGGATCGGCATCCTGTCGATTTATAGCGTGACGCATGACCAAGGGGTCGCGTTCCCGTTTTATGCCAAACAGATCGTGTGGATTGCGCTCGGCACGGTCGCGTTTCTAGTCATGTGGCTCTCGGACTATCATCGGATCGCGCGGTTAGCGTATCCTGCCTATGCAATTATCTTAATCTTATTAGTCGTCGTGCTGTTTGAAGGGAAGAGCAGCCGAGGGGCGCAACGATGGATTTCGATGGGACCATTTGCCTTCCAGCCATCGGAATTCGCAAAGCTGGTCCTCATTCTGACCTTGGCACACTACTATTCGGAGGCACCTCGGGTGGGCTGGCTCCAGCGAGTGGTGCTCCCGGGTTTGTTGGTGCTGCCAGGGCTACTTCTTATCCTGAAGCAGCCGGATCTCGGGAGCGGATTGAGCTTCGTAGCGGTCTATGCTGCGATGTTGTTGATGGTGGGCATGCGGTCGAAGGCGTTGGGTGTCATCCTCCTGTTTTCGCTGATGTTGTTCCCCTTCGCCTGGGAGATGATGTGGGGATCATTGCATGATTATCAGCGGCAGCGCATTATGACGTTTGTCGATCCGGTCTACGATCCTGGAGGCAAGGGATACCACGCTCTCCAATCGCGGATTGCCATTGGAGCGGGAGAGTTGACGGGGAAGGGGCTCTACGGAGGGACGCAAAGCCAATTGAAGTTTTTGCCCGAGGGGCATACCGACTTTGTCTTTTCGGTGTTTGCAGAGGAATGGGGATTTCTCGGAGTGCTGGCTCTCTTGCTGTTGTTTGTCGCATTGATCTGGCTGTCGCTAGAAATTGTGGCGCGCGCGAAGGATCAGCTCGGGGCCCTGCTGGCGGTCGGCATCATCTGCATGTTGTGTTTTTGCGTCGTGATCAATATCGGCATGACGGCGGGCATGTTCCCCATCGTGGGAATTCCTCTCCCGCTTATGAGTTACGGGGGGAGTGCGACGATTATGACGATGGCGTCGCTCGGCCTGCTCTTGAATGTCAAACGCCGTCGATTGAGTTTCTTTTAGTGAGAGGGTGATCGCACGGTCTCGAATGAATCGGGATCGAAGCAAGAGGTGATATTGATGGTGCGAACCGTCGGGTCGACGAGGTGTCCAGTGGAGGCCGGAACCTGGGGATTCCCCGCGTTTGTCCTGCACATCGGTGCGACGGTTCTACTGAATGGAAGGAGTCGGTATGGGAGTAGAAATTGCGATTACAGTCGCACGCGAGGAAACTCGCGTCGCGGTGTTGGACGGCGGAGTCGTCACGGATCTCTTCGGGGATCGTGCGAAGCACAAAGACTTTGTCGGGAACATTTATAAAGGAAAAGTGGCGAAAGTGTTGCCTGGCATGCAGGCGGCATTTGTGGATATCGGCCTCGCGAAGGCGGCCTTCATGCACGTGTCGGATTTGTCGTTGGACTCCGAGCCGGGCGACACGCTCGTCGATGCGGATGAGGATGACAAGGATGCCGATAAGGATGGAGATATGCTGGGCCCCCGGCGCCAAAGCTCCAAGCCGATTGAGCAGTTGCTGAGTGAAGGGCAAGAGCTGATGGTGCAGATTTCCAAAGGGCCTATCGGCACAAAAGGCTCGCGCGTCACGACTTATGTGTCGCTCCCTGGCCGGTATCTTGTTTTCATGCCCAACGTGGAACATATCGGTGTGTCCCGCCGCATTGCCCGTGACGAGGAGCGGGCTCGACTCAAGGACATTATGAAGCGAGTGCGGCACCCAGGCTGCGGATACATTGTTCGCACGGTGAGCGAAGGAGTCAAAGAGGATGAGCTGCGATCCGACGTCGACTTTTTGCACGTGCTTTGGCAAGACATTCTGGCGAAACGGGAGCAGAAGGGGGCACCGGCATTGCTCCATGCCGACTTGAGCCTGAGTTTCCGCGTTGTGCGCGATCTCTTTGGGAAGAAGGTCGATCGGTTATGGATCGACTCGCGTGAGGAGTACCAGGCGGTCCGGGACTTCGTGCAGCGATTCTCGCCGGAACAAACCTCGCGCATTCATTTGTACGACAAAGATGAAAGTCTCTTCGATCATCTGGGAGTGGAACAGGAGATGGCGCGGGCCCTCAGCCGAAAAGTCTGGCTCAAGTCCGGTGGGCATCTCGTGATTGATCATACGGAGGCGATGACCGTCATCGACGTCAACACTGGACGGTTCGTCGGGAAGCGCGATCAGGAGGAGACCATTCTCCGGAACAATCTGGAGGCGGCAAAAGAAGTGGCCTATCAGATGAAGTTGCGTGGAATCGGCGGAATCATCATCGTCGACTTCATCGACATGGAGCGAGAGAAGAATCGTGACAAGGTGTACCACGCGTTGCTCGATGCGATGTCGACCGACAAAGCCCGCACCAGAGTGTCCAGAATCTCTGACCTGGGGTTGATCGAGATTTCTCGTGAACGGGTGAGAGAGGATCTCCTGCGTTCGCTCTCCGAGCCCTGTCACTATTGCGAAGGGCGAGGCTATACGAAGTCTCCGACCACGGTGGCCTATGAGATATTCCGCGATGTCCGTCGGATCGGGAGCAGTCCCGAGCCGCAGAGGATCGTCATCGGCGCCCATCCCTCGGTCGTCGGGCTGTTGCAAGATGAAGAGCGACAAGGTCTTGAGGCCGTGGAGCGAGAGTGTGCCGCGAAAATCATCGTCATGCCGGACGAGCACTTGCATCTGGAACAGTACGATCTAGCGGTGCTCTAAAGACTATGATTTCCGTTCGACGAGACCTATGCAGCCATTCAGCCAACCTGTAGGTACGGATTCCTCTGCTGAGGTAGCGGGTCCTTCCTCCGTTCAGCCCATGACAAGACCGGTGTTAGAGTCTTGGCTCCGCCTGCGGGCGATCGATGGAGTGGGAGACCTGACGGTGCTTCGGTTAGTTCGCGCCTGGCACTCTCCCGAGGCTGTCCTGCGTACCTCCCGTGATGAGTTGATTCAGAGTGGATGCAGCCCGCAATTGGCGGACGCGATACGACGCGGACCTGATAGTTCCGCCTGTCGGAGCCTAGAGCGGGAACTCAAGGCAATCGAGCGTGAGCGCATTGAAGTCCGGAGCGTGTTGGATCCTACCTATCCCACGCGACTGAAGATGATTCCGGACCCACCGCCGCTCTTGTACATCACAGGCACATTGACTGAGCAGGATGAACTGGCGGTGGCCATCGTGGGTGCACGGCGTGCGACGGCAGCCGGACGTGCCATGACCGAAGAGTTGAGCCAGGATTTGGCGAGAGCAGGCATGACGGTGGTGAGCGGACTTGCGCGTGGGGTTGATGCGGCGGCCCATCGAGGCGCGCTCGCTGCGCAGGGGCGCACCATTGCGGTGCTGGGCTGCGGGATCGATCGGACCTATCCGCCGGAGCATGAGCGGTTACGCCGACAGATCGAGGAGCGGGGGGCGATTCTGTCTGAGGTGCCGATGGGTGCGTCACCCCACGGCCATCACTTTCCTCGACGGAATCGCATCATCAGCGGGTTGTCCCTGGGCGTGATTGTGACAGAGGCGGCCATCAGCAGCGGATCGTTGATTACAGCGAGACTGGCCGCTGAGCAGGGGCGAGAGGTCTTCGCGGTTCCGGGCTTTGTGAAGGAAGATACCAGTCATGGAACCAACGCACTGCTCAAAGAGGGTGCGGCCTTGATCGAATGCGCGCAGGATGTGATCGACGCGGTCCTGCCGCAGCTGGAACAGATGCTGCGCCTGCGCCTGCAGCCTTCTCGAGAGAAGAACGTGCCCGGCGATCAGTTTGGCAAAGAGGAGCAGCGGGTGTATGATGCCTTGTCATATGACCCGCTCACAGTGGACGACGTGATTGTCGCCACAGGGTTGTCCGTGTCCACCGTGATGGCTTCGCTCCTGTCCCTGGAGCTTCGACATCGAGTCAGACAGCTGCCGGGGCAACGCTACCTTCGGGCGTAATCGTCGAACAGTTGCACAGATTTGTATTATTTGATACGGATGAGAGGGTAACCCTCTAGCGAACCGGAGTCTTCATGGCCAAGGCACTCATTATTGTCGAGTCCCCGACGAAAGCACGCACCATCAGCAAGTATCTTGGGCGCGGCTATACCGTCATGGCTTCGGTAGGCCATATTAAAGATCTTCCCACCAGCAAGCTTGGCGTTGACCTGGAACACGATTTCGAGCCGCAGTATGTGACGATCAAGGGAAAATCGAAGATCTTGGCGGAGATTAAGAAAAAGGCAGAAGAGGTCGACAAGGTGTTCCTCGCGCCGGACCCTGACCGAGAAGGCGAAGCCATCGCGTGGCACCTTGAGCAGGAATTGCTCGGTAAATCCAAATCCAAGTCCAAGAAAAAAACAGAGGGCAAGGTGTTCCGGGTGCTCTTCAATGAAATCACGGAATCGGCCATCAAGCGGGCGCTGCAGTCGCCGGGGCAGGTCGATATGAAGTTGGTGAATGCGCAGCAGGCCCGCCGGGTGCTTGACCGGATTGTCGGATACCAAGGTAGCCAATTGCTCTGGACCAAGGTGCGTCGCGGACTCAGCATGGGCCGGGTCCAGTCCGTGGCGATGCGATTGATT
>DASQFV010000256.1:0-15337 GCA_035632975.1 Nitrospiraceae bacterium | reverse complement strand
CGCCAGGCTCCACCGTTACCAGATTACTCAGCGCTCGGCAGGGTCGGACACGTTCCACCACCCCCTTAAGTTGCGCGCTAAGGTAATCCACGAGGCCGACTACTCCGACTAACAGAGTTCCGCCAAGGAGAGCTTCACGTCGATTGCTCCAGATCCAATAGATGATGGCGAACGCCCGCGGAATATAGAATGTGCTGCGGTATCCGACAACTAGGAAGAATTGATCAATGACCCATGCATGGCCGGCGAGACCGTTGACGGCGCGAAGGAAAGATTCGTCCCAACTCATGCGGCCATGCCCCTAGCCTTCCACCATTTACCTCGTGCGGAAGTGGATGCGCACGGTGAGTTCCCCATCCACCGGCTCGTCGCCTTTCAACTGGGGATTGAAGGTCCATTTGTTCAACGCAGCCATGCCGGCGATGGTGAGTTCCCGATGCTTGGCCGGTTCCAACACGAACACCGTCACCGTCGCATCCTTGGAAACCAGCATGCGCGCTTTCATCCAATCGTCGAGTTCTTTTCCATCCAAGGCGGGCGGAATCGCCGGCCAGGGGGTGGATTTCGGAACCGGCCCGAGCTGCTGGTCCTTGTTCAGAGGCATCCCGTGGACATGGACTTCCGGTAACTCCAATACATCTTCACTGTGATCCGTCTCATGCGTCGCCTCATCACCAGGCACTGCATATGCGGCGACCGGCAAGAGCCAGGCAACGAACATGCCCACTTGGATTATCCAATAAAATTTCTGCACAACAAGGCCCCACAGTCGCCTTAGGTTAAGGTCGAGGTCGGTTCAGTTGAGTAGGATTGTTCTTATCATGCCTGAACCTTGCCTTGACCTCAACCTGGCAGTCCTCAGAAGAACCACTGTGCTCGGAAGAAGAAGGAGCGTGGCATCCCGGCGTGCGAGACACCCAGACCGATGCTCCCTTCCCCCTGATTGATGAAGTACTTCTGATCGAGCAGATTCACCACATCGAATCCGAGAAGGAACTTCTGTCCTTCCCAAGGCAGCGGAATCACGTGCGTGAAGGATAAATTGTAGATCGTGTACGAAGGACTGTGAGAGGAATTGGTTTTTTCCCCCTCTCCCGCCGTGCGCAACCCTGACGCAAATAGCATCTGTCCGCTGAAGGTCGTACGCTCCAAGAAACGATAGGCAACCACCGCGGAACTCGTCAGAGTCTGCATGTGATCGCAAAACACTCCCCCTTTCGAGTTGATGTCGGCAATCTCGGCCGCCTCAAGCAGAAAGTGGCCGGATTGGAGCCCGTAACCTTTACACTGCCCCCAGGCCACATTGCCGCGCGCCGTCAAGTTGTCCATGATCTGAAATTTCAGAGCTCCATCGATACCCCTGGTCCAGCCCCGTTCAAAGGCGAAATAATTCAACAAGGGTGTCGTCCCAAACTGACCCGCATCGGACAGATAGTTCGCGAGCTTGTAGTAGCCGGTCAGTTGTAAGGTCGCCCATCGTGAGAGGCCATGGTAGCTGCCGACTTCGAAGTAGTGTGCCCGTTCAGCTCGAACCGTATTATTCGTCGTATCCTCCGGCGCCGCCTTTGTTCCTGCGGTATTGAGTTTCGCAAAGGAAATGGCCTCGAGGTTCGGAGGCGTAAATTGCCGCCCGTAGAAGGCGTGGAACACATTGGCCTGATCGGCTTTGTAGATGATCCCAATCCGCGGGCTGATCTGCGCTTCATCACGCTGGTATTGCACCACATCGGCCCGCACGCCAAGGTTGAACGTCCACCGATCGTTCGGACTCCATTGATCCTGAATCCAGAATTCCTGGCGCCAGCCGATCAGCCGATTGTCCGAATCCAGACCCAGCACGTTCCCAGTCGGATTGCCCGCCCCATCATCCGCGAACGTGAACAGTCTCGTTTTGTTCGCCGTCTGCGTTCGATCGACCTGGAATCCTGTTTTGATCACATGCTGTTTATTCGGAATATAGGTGTGATCGAATCGGACTCCGCCCGAATAGGCGGTCCGATCTTGATCTGCCGCGGAAAACGGCTCTGCTGGATCTGCGGTATAGGCCAGCACGTTGAATGGATCCGTCTTAAACGTGGCCCCCGTGTGGCGAACATATCCTGAAAGGCTGAAAAAATTCTTACTATTCACATCGTGCCGCCAGACCATGTGCCCGTATTGATTATTCTCCTTTTGGTTTTCGTCGATAGCCTGGGACGCCACCGGGACGAATCCGGGCTGGCTCGCCTGGAGCAATGGCAATATCTGCCCGCTGGGATCGACTTCTTCATTCGGGGTCGTAGGAATTTGATATTTGGCCACGGAATTCAAAAGCACCCACGAGAAGTTATTCGAATTGTCATGCTGATAGTCGCCGCGGATAAACGTCTGGTTCCGCTCACTTTGCCCGTGAAAAATCGAATGACCTAGCGTCGGAGGCTCGATGCCGCGATTCGTTGTCGTATAGCTATTCAGCACGTAGAACCGGAACTTCTCACCGATTGTGCCCCCGTATTCGAGCGACGGATTGAGCGTATTGTTCGACCCGCCGAACATCTGGGCAGACCCGAACCCAGGTTTGGTTCCGCTCTTGGTCGTGATGTCCAACACCGCGGCGGTCTTGTTGCCGTACTGCGCTTCCATACCGCCGAGGATGATATCAGCCCGTTCCCACGCCCTCGGCGAGATCACATCGGAAAAGACGGACGACACGGTGTCAGGAATCGGTACCCCGTCGATTCGGAACTGGAGGTTCGCATGATCTTGTCGAATATGTACTTGCTTGAGTGCTCCATAGACGGCGCTCGGAATCGTGATGAGTACGTCGTGTAATTCAACATTGTTGCCACGCGGCAAGGCTTCAATGTCTTTTCGACTTACCGAGTAGGTCTCGCTCGAAGCCTTATAGTGAATCGGCGCCAGAGGCGAGCGCACTTCAAGCGCGATCTCTCTGGTCTTGGAGAGGGTCAAGGTGATGGGACTGGGTGTCTCGGTTCCAATCTTGAGCACGATATATTCGCTTCGATAGGTATCTTGTAGGGCGCTGACGGAATAGGTTCCTTCTGCGGGGACGGGAATGCGGAATTCGCCGGCATCGTTCGAGACGCCGGTCGTCACCAAGGTCCCTTCTTGATCCTTCACCTCGACAAGCACCTGCCCGACTCGGCGAAGGTCCTGATTCTGGACCGATCCGGTAATCAGATGCGGCTCAGCTGCTACTGCACGACCCTGAATAAACAGACTCAAACAGGCACAGAGGCACACAAAACAACTAATGAAATTGATATGACACCTTACATGTCGCAAGAAGTCCCCCCACAACAATCACGTGTTAAGAAAACGCCACGGCATGCGATAGGGCAGTCCGACGACAACCGTCGCAGAATGGCGGGAATCGAAATGACGTGATTAGCTGCGGGGAGGAGCGCGGGAAGGACCAGGCGTGGAGAGTTCGAAGGAAAGCAGAACGGAGTCTGCTGGAGGTTCCAGCAGATCGACGAGCCCCTGCGCCGTCAGGAGAGGAGCGCCGACATCAAGAGACCCAGCCGTGTGATGCTGTAACCACTGGCAGAGGTCGGTGTCAGAGTGCTCGTGCCCATCGTGGTCAGCCGCGGCTAATTCATGGTGCACATCCTGGGCAACGGCAAACGGAGCAATGGCGAGCAATAATAGGACAAGGCCTACCGCCACAGTGCCCCAAAGAAAGCAGGGCAGACGTCGTATGGAAGAGCGCAGAGTCATTGAGGGCGAGCTAAATACCACAGGCGTTCACAGCTTGTCAAACAGCGGAATGAACCCACCCGTCCGAGCATCTCCAGCCGTTAGGTGCCTCCTTAAGTGGATATTTCCTTTAATATACGCTATATTTTACGAGTCCGAGCGCGCATCGCCCTTGTCAGGCTATAGGAGCAAGCTGCGGAAAAACTATTTTGCGCGCTAGAACTTCGATGCTTTGCAAGGTGTGCAAACAGGAGAACATTTCCACAGGATGCTCAAAAAGTTCGTCCAGCAAGGCCGCAGCGAGTGAAGGGCCGAGGCGTACCCTCTGGGGTACGTTGAGGGTCTGAACGATGCGAGAACGCTGCTGGCGGACTTTTTCAGCATCCTGCGAGATAGGCGCTTCCCAGGTGAGAAGGCATGTCCATGCAGAGACCACTCGATAACCAACACGTCATTGAAATCAAGCCGCTGCCCTCGCCGCGAACGATCAAGTCAACACTGCCGATTACCGGCCAAGCCGCCGCACTGGTCGTTGAAACCAGGGATGCCATTCGTCGCATTCTGCATGGCCAAGACCGTGAGCGCCTGCTGGTGATCGTCGGCCCCTGCTCGATCCATGATCCTGTGGCCGCCTACGAGTATGCCGACCGATTGAAACCAGTGGCGGATGCGTTGCGCGACCGGTTGCTCATCGTCATGCGCACCTACTTTGAAAAGCCTCGTACCACGGTTGGGTGGAAAGGCCTGATCAACGACCCGCATCTGGACGGTACCTGCGACATCGCCGCGGGGATGGAACTCGCGAGAACGATTCTCCTCAACATCAACAAGCGCGGGGTCCCCTGCGCGGCTGAAGCGTTGGACCCGGTGTCACCCCAATACATCGCCGATCTCTGGAGTTGGGTCGCCATCGGCGCCCGCACCACTGAAAGCCAGCCGCACCGGGAAATGGCCAGCGGGCTGTCTATGCCGGTCGGCTTCAAGAACGGCACAGAGGGCAATCTTCAGGTGGCCTGGAATGCAATGGTCGCCGCGAAGCAGCCTCATCATTTTCTGGGCATCAATGCCGATGGGCTGACCTCCATCATCAAGACCACCGGCAACCCCGACCGTCATATCGTACTGCGAGGCGGCGGCGGCAAAACCAATTATGAGGCCGAACATGTGGCCCGCGCGGAGGCCGTTGTAGCGAGCGAGAGCATCGTTCGTCCCATCATGATCGACTGTTCGCATGACAACTCCAGTAAAGACCACCGACGTCAAAGCCTCGTCGCCCGGGATGTGCTCAAGCAATTCCGTGAAGGCCGCCAATCCATTCTGGGACTGATGCTCGAAAGCAACCTCAATCCCGGCAAGCAGACCTGGCAGCAGGGGAAAGCGCTGGCCCACGGCGTGTCCATCACCGATGCCTGTCTCGGCTGGAAAGAAACCGAAGCCCTGCTCGGCGAATTCGCCGACATGATCGTGAGCAAGCCCGTCTAGCAGGATGCCAAACTGGTTTGTTTTGTTGATCTGGTTGATTTGGTTCATCTGGTTAGTTTCATTCAACCAAAAAACCAGACAAACCAAACAAACCAGATGAACCAGATAGACCCCGCATGCTTTTCGACACGCATACCCATCTGGACGATGCCCGCTACAATGAGGATCGCGAGGCGATAATTGCGCGCGCCAGAGAAGCCGGTGTCGAAGCCTTCGTCACCATCGGCTGCGATCTGGCCACCAGCCAGGCAGCGGTCGCACTGGCGGAGCAACACCCGTTCGTCTATGCCTCCATCGGCGTCCACCCGCATGAAGTGAAACATATCCTCGATAGCTGGTACGACGATTTCCGTCGTCTGGCGCAGAACCAAAAGGTGGTCGCCTACGGTGAGATCGGCCTCGACTACCACTACAATCATTCATCGCCCAAGGAGCAGCGCGAGCGGTTCCGCGAACAGATCCAGCTCGCACGCGAGCTACGACTCCCGGTGATCATTCACACGCGAGAGGCCCAAGACGATACGATTGCAATTTTGAAAGAGGAGCGCGCGTCAGAAGTCGGCGGGGTGTTTCACTGCTTCTCAGGGGATGCGTGGCTGGCGAAGGATGCGCTGGACTTAGGGTTCTATCTCTCGTTCTCCGGGATTCTTACGTTTCAGAAGGCGACGATGCTCCGAGACATCGCCAAGACCGCTCCATTAGACCGACTCCTGATCGAAACCGACTGCCCGTACCTGACGCCTATCCCTCACCGAGGCAGCCGAAACGAACCGGCCTACGTGTCCTTCGTCGCGCAAAAGCTGGCAGAGCTTCACGCCGACACGCCAGGCATGTCGGTCGAGACCATCGGACGCATTACGACCGAGAACGCGAAACGTCTGTTCAAAATCGCTTGAGCTGCCGGCTTCGCTGCCGCAGCGCCTTGGGCAATTTTCGGGGATTCCCGCGCTTCTCCGGACCTCGCTTCGGTCGAAGATCCTCTCCCGTATCGAGTTCCTTGTGTGCCGATGCGCCGGTTGAATTCGGCCCCTCGCGCAGTTTCCCGACAAACTCCTGAGCCTTCATCACAAAGGCTCCCTGCGCCCTCGCAAAGTCGATAATTTCACGATCGGAACTCACTACCGCGCACGCGGACCCGAATTCGGCAGCCAGACGTTGAATCACCTGATCGGCTTTTTCTCCCCGTCGAGAGAAGATGATCTCAAGACCCAGCCGATGCTCCCGCTGTTCCGTGCCCCATCCCTGTTGCCAACCGTCAAAGACCACCGTGATCGCATGGGATTTTCGTTGACGATAAGCAGCCAGGTCGCGCAACAAGGCCTCGCGCGCCATCTCGGAATGCAGGCTCGTCCCTGCACCGATCCGGCCCGTCTGAGCCAAGAGATTGTAGCCATCGACGATCAGGTGGAGTGCCATGACTAGCAGGCTGCCGAAAAACTATTTTGGTACGCGAGAACTTCGATCATCCGCACGTCTGAAACAACAGGAGTATGCCAGACAGGATGCTCAAAAAGGCCGTCCAGCAAGGCCGCAGCGAGCGAAGCGGCGAGGCGTACGCTTCGGTACGTTGAGCCTCTGAGCGCGGCGAGAACGAAGCTGGCGGACTTTTTCAGCATCCTGCTAGAGACCCTACTGCTCACACCGCTTACTATCAATCGGTTCCGTCGCGCCTCAGCCCGCATTATTCATGACGGTTCGTCGCGAAATCGCGCAGTCGCTACGCGAGACAGGCGCGCGGAGCCGTGAGGGAGGGAGGCATACTTGAAACAGTATGTTGACCGACCGAGCGGCGAGCCCTCCTGCCTGGACGCCGGTCCGTCCGCGTCCAGGCTTGTCGCAGCGGCGAATCTGCGATTGCAGCAGAAGCGCTCATGAATAATGCGGGGTAGCACGGCCAATTCTCTTGACAACGACACAAACATCTGAGAAAAACTCTATATCCCATCACACGCACTGAACACCCATGCGATCAGCCCTGTGGCGCATCCTCATCCTCGCCTTCCTGGTCGGACCCTTCGACCTCCCAGGTCTTACCCTCACTCTGTTTCACTCCGACCATGCCGTTGCGGCAATGAGTGCAGCCCGTGCCAAGCCCGAACGGTCGCGCACCTCCCCTGTACACCTGTCTCCCACTGCGCTTGGCTTGACGACGATACAGAACTTCCGGACAGCCAGCTCACCTGGCTTGACGAGGCTCGTGCTCGATCTCGACGCGAAGGCCCGCCCCAGCAAACATCCCCGACTCCAGGCCGAGGGGGTAACCATCGAAATCCCCAATACTATTTTAGGTTCATCCGCCAAGACAAAACTTACAGCTGGTAGGATTGCCAAACCCTTTGTCATTACCCAGAGTTCCGAACGATCTGTTGAGGTCTCTCTCCCAACTGGCTCATATCAAAGCTATAAGTTGCTCACGTTGGTAAATCCTCATCGACTTGTTATCGATGTGGTGCCTTCCAGTGAACCTCACGCAGTTCCGCCTGTTGAATCAACACCCAGCATTGGGCTTCCACTCTCCACTCCTCCGCGGCCTGCTCAACCGCGAACCAAGGCATTTCAGACCATTGTGATCGATCCAGGGCACGGCGGGAAAGATCCTGGGGCACGTGGGCAGCGTGGGACGGAAGAAAAAGACATTACGCTGAGGGTCGCGTTGAAACTGCGCGATCTCTTGAGTAGGCAGCCGGGAGTCCGCGTCCTTATGACCCGTGAGCGGGACCAGTTCGTCGAGTTGGAAGATCGGGCGAAGTTTGCCAATGAGCGGGGGGCGGATCTCTTCGTGTCGATCCATGTGAATTCACACCCACAACGATACGTGAAGGGAATTGAAATCTACCACTTCGGAGAGGCCAAGGATCAACGGGCGCTCGAAGTGGCGGCCCGTGAAAATGGAACCCCGCTCAACAGCACCGGCGTGGGATGGGAATATCTCGTCGCCGATCTCCTGACGGCGAAGAAGATCGAAGCATCCCTCGAACTCGCCTGGACCGCCAAAGAAGCCCTGGTCACCAACCTGAACGGTCACTACGACCTGGTGGACCATGGGGTAAAGACCGCACCCTTTTACGTGCTCCGCTTCACCAGCATGCCCAGCATCCTGGCTGAAGTTGCGTATCTCTCGAACTCTGCTGAAGAAGACCTGCTCCGAACCACTCACTTCACTACGCGCGTGGCAGAAGCGCTCATGGATGGCGTCAACACCTTCCTTGCCTCTGCGAAACTCGCTACGCGATGACCACCGCACTGTTCTATCCCCCACGTCGATGTCCACGGTCAAGCTAGTCTTGGAATACGATGGGACCTGCTATGCCGGATGGCAGCGCCAGCGCGATCACCCCACAATCCAAGAGGCCATCGAACGGGCCATCCACCAGGTCAGCCAGGCCACGGTGTCCGTCATCGGCGCGGGCCGTACGGATTCTGGCGTCCATGCACTCGGACAAGTCGCGAGCTTTCGCACGGACCGAGATTGGCCCGCGTCTAACTGGATGCGGGCGCTCAATGCCGTACTGCCGAAAGACATTGCGGTTCGTTCCTCCGCCCTCATGGACGCCCGCTTTCATGCCCAACACGATGCACGAGGCAAGCTCTATACCTATCGGATCCTCTACCGTCCGGCCCGCCCCACCGTCGATCGCGCATTCGTCTGGCACATCTACAGACCGCTGAATGAGGCTGCCATGCAACAGGCGGCAGCGACGCTGATCGGGTCACAGGACTTTTCCTCCTTCGAAGGAAGCCTCACGGCCAACAGCAACCCCATCTGCCATCTGCAACGACTCAGTGTCTTCCGTCACGACGACCAGATCCTCATCGAGGCCTACGCCGACCGGTTTCTGAAGCACATGGTCCGCGCGATGGTGGGAACGGTGGTCGAAGTGGGGCTGGGAAAACGGACTCCCGACAGTATCACAGAAATCCTGAGGTCTCGGGATCGGTCTACAGCAGGCCAGACTGCCCCTCCGCATGGACTCTGTCTCATGCGCGTAGATTACGAATAGCGAAACGCGAGACATGCGAGCGATGCGCGACGAGCGAGAAAAGGCAGGACGGACGAGATGGGTGGGAAACTAGGCATCGGCGATCGCAGCAGGATGGGACTAGAACAGATGGGGGGGCTCTTGATTTTCCAGCTTCTTGCGCAGTTCGATCAACTCCTGTTCGAGTGCCAAGAGCCGGTCACTGACGGGGTCTGGCATGTTGCTGTGGTCCATGGTCGCATCGGGTAACCGCTCGCCATGCGTTTTAATGACGCGGGCAGGCACACCAATGACGGTGGAATTGCTGGCAACATTCTTGAGCACAACCGAATTGGCGCCAATCTTCACATTGTCCCCGATCGTGATCCCGCCGAGAATCTTTGCCCCGGCACCGACGACCACGTGATTGCCAAGCGTGGGGTGGCGCTTCCCTCGTTCCTTCCCCGTCCCTCCAAGCGTCACGCCCTGAAAGAGGGTCACGTAATCTCCGATCTCTGCCGTCTCGCCGATCACCACCCCCATCCCGTGATCGATGAAGAAGCCGGTTCCGATTGTGGCCGAGGGATGGATTTCAATGCCCGTGAACCAGCGAGCTATCTGAGAAATAGCCCGAGGAACGAACGGCACGTTGTAGGACTTCAACCAATGGGATAGGCGGTAGGCCAACATGGCATGAAAGCCGGCATAGGTCAGCACGACCTCAAGCCAGCTGGTCGCCGCCGGGTCTCGGTCGAAGACCGCTCGGAGATCTTCTTGAATGGCTTTCAGGACCATAATGAAAATATCTTACGCTGTCTGAGGCCGTTCGATCAAACACACTGCCTGGGCGGCAATCCCTTCCTCCCGACCGATCATGCCGATTCCCTCTCCGCCCTTCACCTTCACATTGACGAGGCCAGGATCGACCCCGAGCACCTGCGCCATCTGTTTCTGCATGGCTGCCAAGTGCGGACTGAGTCGAGGGGCCTGCGCGATAATGACCGTATCGACGTTCACGATACGATACCCCTTCCCCCGCAACTTCCCGACCACATCCTCCAACAGCTTCAGGCTCGAAATACCTTTGAACCGCTGATCGGAGCTGGGATAGTGTCGGCCCAAATCTCCTTCACCCATCGCGCCGAGCAGCGCATCGCAGAGGGCATGGACCAAGGCGTCGGAATCGGAATGTCCCAACAAACCCTTGCTGTGGGGCACCTCGATCCCGCCGAGAATCAGCTTTCGTCCTGGTCCCAACGGATGGATGTCGTAGCCGCAGCCGATTCGCATGCGTCTTCCTTTCGTTAGTCGTCAAACGTGAATCGTTAAACTCAAACGAGACAATACTTCCTCCTGCGATTCACGAACAACGATTAACGTCCCTTTCGTGCCGCCAGAATCGCCTCGCCGATCACCAGGTCTTCAGGCCTCGTCACTTTGATATTCTCCCCGCTTCCCTCAACCACCGCAACCGAATACCCCAGCCATTCCACCAGGAATGCGTCATCGGTGGCCCGCACCCCTTCGGCATGCGCTTTCCTGTGAGCGGTCTCGATCCACTCCCGTCGAAAGGCCTGCGGAGTTTGAGCGAGCCACAAAGGGGCGCGATCGACCGTTCGCTCAATCATCCCATCCGTCCGTACCTGCTTCACGGTATCCCGCATCGGAAGCGCAATAATCGCCGCTCCCTCTTTCCTCGCCGCAGCCACGACCTCGGCGATCATCCGAAGCGTCATAAATGGCCGTACGGCGTCGTGTATGAGCACGATCTCTGTGTCTGAGGGGATCTGAGCGAGCGCGTGCCGCACTGAATCCTGGCGCTCTGCACCACCTGCCACCACCTTCGTCACTTTGGTGAAATGCTGCCGCGAGACGATCTCGTGCTCACAGTATTCGACGTCTGCGGGCGGAACGGCAAGAATGATCTGGCCGACCACGGGAGCGGCTTGCAACGCCCGCAACGACTGAATGACAAGCGGCTCACCACCCAACGAAAGAAATTGTTTGGGAACGGAGCCGCCCATCCGAAGCCCGCGGCCGGCAGCCGGCACGAGCGCCACCACCAAAGGAGCCTGACGAGGGACTGGTTCGCCGCGAGGCGAGCGAGTCGTGGTCATATGCAAGGCCGCCTGTCTTGTTCATTTGGTTTATCTGGTTAGTTTGGTTTGTCTGGTTTTTTTGGTTGAACGAAATTAACCAGATGAACCAAATCAACCAGATAGACCAGATGAACCAGATAATTCTTCCGCAGCCGGTTAGGGCCGCAGCGTGAGATAGATCGTTTGGCCCTTCCGTTTGAGCAGCAAGAGGACCGCTTGACCCTTGGCAAGGCCGGAAGCGGCTTGTTCATAGGACTTGAGCGAGCCCACCGCCTTGCGATTGACTTCGAGTATCATGTCGCCTTCGCGCACACCCATTTCCTCCGCCGTGCTTCCCGACTTGACCCTGACCACTACCACACCACGCTCAGTGGCCTTCAATCCATACCGAGCAGTCAGTTCCTCGTTTAACTCACGGACATCAAGATCCGAGAGGAGCCCCGTGGGCACCGCTGATTCCCTGCTCTCCTCTGCGCTGGGCTGTCCTAACGATTTCGGCTGCTCCACAATCGCGACCTCGATCGTCTTGGGCTTCTTGTCTCGGATCAGCTTGACCGAGACCTTCTTCCCGATCGGAGTCTGTGCGACGGCATTCCGCAAATGCGTCGGCGAATCCATCGACTTGCCGTCATATTCGATAATGACATCTGCGCGCTCAAATCCCGCCTTCTTCGCAGGACTATCCTCCATGACATCGCTGACGAGCACGCCCTTCGTGTCGGTAATCCCGAACTGTGTGGCCAACTCAGGAGTCAAATCTTGAATCGCTACACCAAGCCAGCCACGGACGACTTTCCCCGTCCGTACCAACTGATCCATGACGGCGCGCGACAGGTTGCTGGGCACCGCAAACCCGATACCCATGTTGCCGCCGCTTTGACTGAAGATCGCCGTATTGATCCCGACTAATTCGCCACGCACGTTGACTAATGCGCCTCCGGAATTGCCTGGGTTGATCGCCGCATCGGTTTGGATGAAGTCTTCGTATTCGGCAATTCCCATACTGGCTCGTCCGACTGCACTGACGATCCCCATCGTCACGGTTTGGGTAAGCCCGAACGGACTTCCCACGGCCAATACAAACTCCCCAACCTCCAGTTGGTCGGAATCGGCCCAGGGAATGGTTTGGAGCCCTGTCGCCTCGATTTTCACGATCGCGATATCCGTCTTCGCATCGGTTCCAATCAGCTTGCCCTTAAACTCCCGCTTGTCCGACAAAAAGACCCGAATCTCGTCAGCCTTGTTCACCACATGATTATTGGTGACGATCAACCCATTGGCCTCCACAATGACCCCGGACCCCTGGCCCCGCTCTTTTGGCTCTCGCTGAGGGGCATCACGATCACGCCTAAAAAATTCATCGCCGAAGAACTTGCGAAAAAACGGGTCGTCGAGCGGCCCACCGTGCGGACTCTCTCCGGATTTCCCGCTTCGCGTCGCCGCAATGTTGACGACCGCCGGCTTCACCGATTTTGCGATCTCAACGAAGTTTTTCCCGCTCCCCCCTGCCATCGGCAACTGTGGCGCGGTAGCCACGGGACGAATGATTGGGTTGGGAATCGGCTCGGGCCCGGCCGTGCCGGTCGGCAACCACCCCATGTCAGAAGCCGCCACGATCCCGATAATGATCCCTCCGGCGACCAAGGTAAACGGAACCAGCCACGCAGGAACGAGTTTCATAGGTGATCCTTGCTCTTCATCTCTCGTGACCTGACAGGATGCTGAAAAAGGAGTTGGGGGTAGCTGGGACGATCCCTGTGCTCGCGCAACGCGCGGCTTGAGAAAGCCCTCGTTGGACGCGCGCAGTTGGGATCATCCCAGCCACCCCTTATAAAGTGATAGTCGCTGCGGCCTTGCTGGACAGCCTGAACAATTCGCACACAACCGGTATATTCCGGCGCGTCACTGCATCTCGCCGGAATATATCCCCATGATGGTGTGGAGAAACTTTATCGCCTCCACTTTAGGCCGCTGAAACGAGTTCCGCCCAATGATGGAGCCAAACCCGCCGCCGTCACGAATGGCGCGCGCCTCCTCGAACACATGCTTGTCCTCGCTCCTGGCCCCTCCGGAAAAAATGACGATCCGGCGCCCATCGAACGAGCTCTGCACCACATGCTTGACCCGCTCCGCCAGGGTCGTAATCGGAATCTTGGCCGATTCGTACACCTTCTTCGCCGCGGCCTGTTCAAGATGCGCAGTGGGGAGCTTGACCTTAATGACATGGGCGCCGAGCTGGGCCGCGATCTGCGCCCCATACGCCACCACATCGATCGCCGTCTCCCCTTCCTTACTGAGTACCGACCCGCGCGGGTACGACCACACAACGACCGCCAAGCCACAGTCCTTGGCGTCTTCTGCAATCTCGCGCAGCTGTTCATACATGGCGTTGCAGTGCGATGACCCTGGATAGATCGTGAATCCGACCGCCGAACAACCGAGCCGGAGCGCGTCCTTCACGCTGCCGGTAACCGAGGGCAAGGGGTCTTTCTCGTCATGCAAGACATCGTGATTGTTCAACTTCAGAATCAGCGGAATCCTGCCGGCGAATTCAGCGGCGCCGGCTTCGATAAATCCCAGCGGAGCCGCGTAGGCATTGCAGCCGGCATCGATGGCCAATTGAAAATGATAGAGGGGATTGTACCCCCCTGGATTGGAGGCAAAACTCCGGGCCGGACCATGCTCGAACCCTTGGTCCACGGGCAGAATCACCAGCTTGCCGGTCCCCGCCAATTTTCCATGGCGCAACAAACGGGCGATATTCGTTTTTGTTCCCGCGTTGTCGCTGCTGTACCAGCTCAGAATCTCTTGTACTCGATCAGTCATGCCCAACCTCCCGTGGATTGGTGGAACGGTATCCGCTATTCAGGTGTTCAGGCTAAAGGTTAGCCAAAAGCCTTCAGCCTATCTACCTGAGCTTACATTCGTCTGCCTTGGATGAACTCTTCTGCGTCGCGCACGTCGTTCGCACTGCCGATGATTAACGGCACCCGTTGATGAAGTTGCTTGGCCTCCACGTCGAGGATGCGCATGGTGCCTGTGCTGGCCCTGCCGCCCGCCTGTTCGACGACCATCGCCAAGGGATTCGCTTCGTACAGCAACCGGAGCTTGCCCTCCGGCTTGTCCAGCCCACCGGGATAGAGATAGATGCCTCCATCGAGGAGAATCCGGTGCACGTCTGCCACCAGACAGCCGGAATAGCGCCCACTGTAGGGCCGCCCGGTGGCCTTATCGGAGATCTTTAAGTATTCCACATACTTCTTTGTGCCCGTCGTCCATTTATGATAGTTGCCTTCGTTCACACCATAGACCTTTCCACGGGCTGGAATGCGGATCTGCTCGTGAGACAGGAGATACTCGCCGATACCAGGCTCCAATGTAAACCCGTGGACTCCTTGCCCAACCGTATAGACCAGCATGGTGCTTGACCCGTAGAAGAGATAGCCGGCGGCCACCTGCGCTGTTCCCTTGCGAACGAGGTCATCCTCGGTCGGCATCCGGTCTTCGCGCTCAGACTTCACGATGGAAAAAATCGCGCCGAGCGGCATGTTGCAGTCCGTGTTTGACGAGCCATCGAGAGGATCGAAGAGCAGCATGTATTTGGCCTGCGGCCAATTCTCAGGAAGCAGGATCGGCTTTTCCATCTCTTCCGACGCCAGTGCGCACACAAGTTCACTATGGTGAAATGCCTTCCGAAGGGTCTCGTTCGCAATCTCATCCAGCTTCTTGACGGTCTCCCCCTGTACATTAATCTCGCCGGTCGTTCCCAGGATATTGATGAGCCCTGCGCGTCTGAGATCCTGCGCAATGAGTTTCCCAACCAGGCCGATCTGGGCCAGAAGACTGGCAAATTCCCCAGCGGCTCCCGGGGGGGCCGCATGCTGCTGGGTGATAAATCTGCTTAAAGTAAGAGGAAACTGTCCCATGGTCGAGGCGAGTATAACTGTTTTGAACAGGGCGGGCAACGAAAGGCTAGGAGCCTGTCCGACACAGCCTTCGTGACGAGGCGAAAGAGGTGCGGCCAGATGCGAGGCCGCAGGCCCGGAAAAACCGGAGGTGTATTCGCTGGAATACATTGAGGATTTTTTCGGGCCGAGA
>DASQFV010000255.1:0-7669 GCA_035632975.1 Nitrospiraceae bacterium | reverse complement strand
TTGGCTTCCTCCGACATCAGAATCGCGACGCATCCTGTTTGCTGAGCGAGCTGGGCTTGCACCATGGCCGCAAATCCCCGTACCATCCCCTCGGGGCCTCCCACGAGCGAGAGACCGTCAGTCTCCCTATCGGCATAGAGCGCCGATAGACATGCGGTCATACCGATTCCTCCGGGGACTGAGTCGAGCTCGGTGATCACCATGCCGTCCTGGGTGGGGATGATGTCCGGCCGGATGACCGCGGGAAGCTGGTCACGAAACCGTTTCATCCGGCTGTACGTGACTAATCCATCCGGTTTTCCTTGGTCAAGGTATCCCGCTACCCAGGCTGGTTGGAGGCCGCGCACACTGTCGATATAGAGGCGGTTCAGGGCTCGATAAAACGATAAGAGCTGCGGTCCGAGTTGGTGGAAAAAGTCTAGCTGGTCCTTCTTTAGAGGGAACGGTGTGGTGGCAATTCGCCAGGTCGTCGTGGCGGTGACTATTCCGGGTGTAGAAGCCTGCCCGGGCAAAGATGGAAAGAGCCCAGCTTGGCTCAGCTGAGCACGGATGATTGCGCAGCGGTGAAGGAGGTCGGAGGTAGCCAAGTCAGACAGAGGCAGTTTCGGTGTCAATGAGAGCCCCTCATACGAGGCCTAACCCGCATTATTCATGAATGCTTCTGCTGCAATCGCCGATCCGCTGCTACGACAAGCTTCCGGCCAGCGGGCTCACCCCTCGAACCCTCACCGTACTGCACGAGTACGCATCGGGTCCTCAGGGCTCCGCGCGCTGGTCTCGCGATGCTGCTCAGCGATTTCGCAACGAATCGTCATGAATAATGCGGGCTGAGAACTGTAACACGGGCTTTAGGACCGTACAAGGGGCGAGGGAACTGGTGAAAAACTGACATCCCCTTAGGCACTCCTGCAGAATGGTGCTAGTATGGGCCGCACACCGATTGGAATCCTTCCATGTCCGCATACACCGATGAGCGGGTGGGTGCTTTCGTGACACCACCGATCGCGCTGCCACAACTCGTGCCGAGCCGCACTTGTCTCCAGTGCGATGTCTGTTGTCGATTCCCGGACCCCGATAGTGCCCTCCGTCCGTATTTTACCGAAGGCGAAATCGCCCGGGCCCTGGCTGGGGGCGTTGAGGAAACGGCCTTTCCCAATCGACAAGGGTCACAGGTGGTCCTGGTTCCCGCCTCCCATGGAGACGGGTATCTCTGCCCGGCATTCGACGCAGCGACCTCAACCTGCCGCATCTATGAGCAGCGTCCGCTCGATTGTCAGCTCTATCCACTGGCGCTGATGTGGAATGAGCCGCACGACCAGGTATTGTTGGGGTGGGATACGAAATGCCCGTTCATGCGAGAGGAGATTCCGGGGGAGATTCAGCGTCATGCCGATCGGGTGATAGCCTTGCTCGATCAACCGGGCATCCATGGCCAAGTAGTCGCGCATGCTTCCCTTATCGGGCGGTTTCAAGAGGACGTGGTCGTGCTCGCCCGCCTTCCCCGCCTCACTGAAGCCGTGGCTGGTCAGTGGGGGCCTGCGCCGCTGCATCGGCTTACGCTGGACGATATTCCGCGCATGACGACGGCGTTGAATCGGTCGGGGTGGTGCCGCGATCAGTCGCTCGCGGCCTATTCGCCGGTCTATCACTACATGTGGAATGGATTACTGGCCTATTGGTGGATGGAGCTTCAGGGGATCTTTTGCCTGTTCGCGCAATCGCCGGACGGCTGGTTCATGCCCCTGCCTCCGATCGGGGCCGGCTCAATCGACGCGCCCCTGTCGGTCGCGATGGGGCTGCTGCGGAGCTGGAACGGTGACTCGCCAGTCAGCCGAGTTGAGAACGTACCCTCCCAGTTGGTGCCAGAGTTGGAGCGGCTGGGATATCGTTTGACGCCCAAGGAACCGGACTATCTGTATCACGCGACGGATCTCGCCTCCTTGGCGGGCGACCGGTATAAATCTCAACGCGCACTGTGCAATCGATTCGAACGAGAGCAGACTTTTGAGATGGACTCCTATCAGATCAGCGACCGTCCGGACTGTCGTGCCCTCCTAGGGGATTGGTCACGACAGAAGCAAGCGGAAGGGCTCGAATCGTTCGGGGTCATGTTATTGGCTGATGCGGCGCCGGCTCACGAAGTCATCTGGTCGCAGGCGCCGGCCCTTCGAGTCACGGGGAGGGTCGTGAGGACTCACGGTCGGCTGTGCGCGTATACCTTTGGCTCTTGGTTGACGAGGGCAACATTCTGTGTCCTCTTAGAGGTGACGGATCGGACTCTTCAAGGTCTAGCGCAGTATCTATTTCGGGAGACCTGTCGGACTGCCGTGGCGGAAGGGGCCGAATACATCAATGCAATGGATGATGCAGGTCTTCCTGGATTACGCGCATCGAAACAGGCCTATCATCCCGCCATGCTGATTCCCAACCTCGTTGCTTCCCCGCGTGAATCATGAAGACCTCAATAGCCCTAACATTCCTGGATCTTCGCCGCTATCGGTGGCTGCCCCATCTCCTTATCGCTATGACCGGAATCGCGGTTCTAGCCGGTATCGGTCTGATTCGGTTCGTCGAGTCTCGCTTCGTGGAGGAGACGGGAGGAGAACTCACGCTGGCTGCGGCGGAAGTTGCCGAGAAACTCGATCGGATCTTGTTTGAACGCCAAGGCGATGCCCTCATGATGGCCCGAGCCTTTTCGTCGCGAGCCTCCGATCCGAGATATCTCTCCGAGTATCTGAAGTGGATGAAGAAGGAGTATTCCCCGGTCTACCTTTCGTTAGCGGTCGCGGACGTTCAGGGTACGGTCATGGCGGCGACGGAACCTTCGCTGGTAGGACGCGACTATAGCCGTGCCGCATCGTTTCTCGCTGCGCGTGCGACGCGACGACTCGACATTGCCGACGTCGCGGGACAGGAAGCGGAGAGTGGCGTCGACATGGTCGCGTTTACGGCCCCGATTCTCGACTCGCAAGGCACGTTCCTGGGCGTCGTGACATCGCAGGTGGGGGTCCCATTTCTGGAGGAAATCACAACCAAGACTATTCGCTCACTAGAATCTCGACCAGGAGCGGGCGGGCGAGTCGAGTACAAAATGTTGACGCGGCAGGGCAGGGCGTTTATCGACTCGGACCTGCCCCACAAGGGGGGCAGCAATCTCAAAGAGCTTGGACTCCCTTCGGTGCTGCTGAGCGAGACCGGAGCACCGGGGTTTATCGAGGAAGAGCATCCGCGCCGGCATGTCCAAGTAGTGACCGGCTACGCGCAGACCAGAGGCTTTGGAGAATTTGCTGGGCTGGGATGGTCGGTCCTGGTGCGAATGGAGCGACAGGCGATCCTGGCGCCTATTCATGCCTTCTTGTGGAAAGTCGGGCTCGCGGGCGGGGTGGTTTGGATTCCCATGCTGGGGTTGTTGTTCTGGGCCACGGCACGCTTGCGTGCAGAGCATCGACAGGCACAACAGGAAAGTGCCTGGGCGAAAGCCGCTGAAGCCGCGTTGTTTCAGAGTCAGGAGCGAAATCGGGCTATCGTCGATACCGCGCTTGACGGGGTGATCACCATCGATTCGATCGGGATTGTGACCGATTGGAATGCGCAGGCCACGGCGATTTTCGGGTGGTCTCGCGAGGAAGCGCTGGGACGGGCTCTTTCCGAGACCATCATTCCTGAGCGGGACCGTCAGGCGCACGAACATGGCATCCGTGAATTTCTTCGAACAGGGGTTGGAGCGATCTTGAACCGCCGGATTGAAATTCTCGCCCAACACAAGGATGGGCGGGAGCTTCCCGTTGAGCTTGCGGTGTCACCGGCAAAAATTGGGGATGCGTACATCTTCAGCGCCTTTGTCAGGGACATCACCGACCGTCGCCGGGCTGAACGGCGTCTCGCCTCTCAGTATGCGGTGACCCGAGTCCTCGCCGAGACGACGACTCTGGAAGAAGCTGTTCCGAAAATCATCCAGGCAATCGGGGAGAGCTTGGAATGGGATCTGGGCGTGTTCTGGCGGGTGGATAAGGCGACAGGGGTGCTGCGCTGTCTTGATCAGTGGAAGGCGCCGTCCGTGCAGGCCGATCCGTTTACCCTGGACTCCTGGCAGCGTGCGTTCACGCGCGGCGAGGGTCTGCCTGGACGTATTTGGGCCAGTGGCAAGTCGGCCTGGGTGACGGACGTCACGATGGATGCTGGTTTCACTCGTGGAGCGCAGGCGCGACAAGTTGGGTTTCACGGGGCGTTTGGATTGCCTATTCTGGTAGGGAGTGAGATTGAAGGCGTCATCGAATTCTTCAGCCGCCAAGTGCGGCAGCCCGATGACGAGTTGTTGAGGATGGTGGAAGATATTGGTCTCAAGATCGGCCAATTTGGGGAGTCGGCTCGAACGGAAGTGGTGTTACGGGAAACCGAGGCGCAATTGCGACAGGCGCAGAAGATGGAAGCGGTGGGGCGATTGGCCGGCGGCATGGCGCACGATTTCAATAATCTCCTCACGGTAATTCGAGGGTACAGCGAGCTGCTCCTTGGCCGCCTGGGGACCACCGATGACATGCGGAAGGACATGGAGGAGGTGAAGAAGGCAGCGGACCGGGCCTCCGGACTGACCCGTCAATTGCTGGCGTTCAGCCGCCATCAGTTCATCGCGGCGAAAGTCCTCGATCTCAATGCCCTTGTGGCCAATATGGACGGCATGTTGCGGCGTCTCATCGGGGAAGACCTCGTCGAACTCAATGCCGAACTCGATGCTTCGACCGGCGCCATCAAGGCGGATCCCGGACGGGTTGAGCAGGTCATCATGAACCTGGTAGTCAATGCGCGCGATGCGATGCCCAAGGGCGGGCGCCTGACGATCGAAACCACGAATGTGACAATTGGGAAAGAGGCAAGCCTGGACGCCGTAGGGGTGGCACCGGGATCGTATGTGATGCTGGCGGTTCGTGACAACGGCCATGGGATGGATGCGGAGACCCGGTCGCACATGTTCGAGCCGTTCTTCACGACAAAGGAAAAAGGGAAAGGGACGGGATTGGGACTCTCGACCGTCTATGGCATCGTCAAGCAGAGCGGTGGAAACATCATCGTGGAGAGTGCTCCTGATCGAGGCACGACGTTCCGGATCTACTTCCCACGGGTCGAACAAGAGCTACCGGTGCCGACGGGGGCGATCAAAGCGACTGATCCGGCACGTGGCCGCGAAACGATCCTCTTAGTTGAGGACGAGCCGGCGGTTCGTGGTCTCGTGCACGAGACATTGCGGCTCCATGGCTATAGGGTGCTGGAGGCGCGCCATGGCATCGAAGCCCTCCTCGCCAGCGCAAAATACGCGGAGACAATCCATCTGTTGTTGACGGATGTCGTCATGCCACAGATGAGCGGGCCTGAAGTAGCGGAAAAGATCCTGACCGTTCGACCAGGGATCAAAGTGCTCTACATGTCGGGATATCCGGACCATCCGGTGTTTGACCAAGGCGGCGTGAGCCGCCAGACCGGGTTCCTGCCGAAGCCCTTCTCACCCCACGTGCTGGCGCAAAAAGTGCGCGAAGTTCTGGACGGTGTGAAAGCCGCCTAGCAGGGGACGGTCTCACAGCCAGGGCATCCCTTTGCTCCCGGAACGCGCACGATGAAACAGTGCTCGTTCGACGGCCGCAGTCGGGATTGCCCTGGCTCCGAGACCTGAGAGCGTGACAGGAGAAAAGAGCAAATATTCACGAGGGGCGCGTTCGATGCGCGCAGTAAAGGGCAACCTCGGCCACTCCCTCCAAGATAGGCATGAGAAATTGGAAGGCCGCCTGCTTGTCAGTGTTCTGATATCCCAGCCGCATCGCTTGATCTTCAGCCTCGGTTCCGTTTATCGTGCTGCACGATGCGTGAAACGTTAGACGTGAAACGTGAAACGAAGGACGCGACTGACTGGTTGAGCGTGAGATGACAAAACAAGGACGCGAAGTCGACGTCGGACAGTATCGAATTGAGCGAGAGCCATTCTACGCGGAGGTCCGTGGCGAGATCGGTTTGTTTACAGTCGCGGCGAACAGCAAGATGCCGGTCATGCTTAAGGGGCCAACCGGGTGCGGCAAGACCCGATTCGTCCAGCATATGGCCTACCGGCTTGGTCGTCCCTTGATCACGGTGGCCTGCCACGAAGATCTCACCGCCTCCGATTTGGTGGGGCGGTATCTGCTCAAGGGCCAAGAGACGGTCTGGGTTGATGGGCCGTTGACGCTCGGCGTGAAGCATGGCGCGATCGTCTATTTGGACGAAGTCGTCGAGGCGCGGAAGGACACGACGGTCATCATCCACCCCCTGAGCGACGATCGTCGCTTCCTGCCGATTGAAAAGAAAGGCCAGATTCTCGAAGCGGCCGACGACTTCCTCCTGGTGATTTCCTATAACCCAGGGTACCAGAGTGTGCTCAAGGATTTGAAGCAAAGCACGAAGCAGCGCTTCATGGCGATTGAGTTCGACTATCCGGCGCCTGACGTGGAAACCACCGTGGTCGAGCGGGAAGCGGGGGTCAACCGTGACCTTGCGGCCAGCTTGGTCAAGCTCGGCGGAAAGGTGCGGAACCTCAAGAATCATGGCTTGGAAGAAGGAGTCAGCACCAGATTACTGATCTATGCCGGGACACTCATTCGGCAAGGCGTGGCGACCGATCGAGCCTGCGATGTCGCGATTGCCCGCCCGATCACCGACGATCCCGATATGCAGCGCAGCATTCTGGAATTGGTGAAGGCCATTTTCTGAACCCATGGCTGGGGGCCCCCGTCGGGGATGAGTGCGCTGATCGTGCAGGACACCAAAGCCGGAGCGGTCCTCTCCGTTCATATCCAGCCTAAGGCCTCCACCACAGAGTCAGTGGGCATTTACGGCGACGCGATCAAAATCAGAGTGGTCGCTCCACCGATCGATGGCGCAGCCAATGATGAATTGATCCGGTTTTTAACCCGCCAATTATCGATTCCTTCTACGTCGGTTCGGATTCACTCCGGTGCCGGCGGACGGCACAAATTGTCTTGGTCATAGGATGTACTGCACAGATTGTGATGGCTCGCCTGAAAATTGGGCACCAGCAAGCACAGGCGGAGCCCTGAGATATAGAGGTTTGTCTCTTATCTGGGGAGCCCTGTTGCTTGTCGCCTGTTCGACGGCGCAGCCTATTCTGTATCCCAATGCGCATATGCAGTCGGTGGGGAAGGAGATCGCAGCGCAGGATGTTGAGGCTTGCCGGCAATTGGCAGAATCGGCAGGGGCTGAGGGAGGCAGTGGAAAGGCCGGTCGTGTAGCGACCAGCACCGTGGTAGGAGCCGGAGCCGGCGCTGCAGCGGGAGCGGTGGGTGGAGCCATCTCAGGCTCAGCAGGCTACGGTTCCATGATCGGAGCAGCGACGGGGGCTGTGTGGGGACTATTCATGGGGTTGTTTCGTGAGTCAGGATCGTCGCACCCGAATCAGGCCTATACGAATTTCGTCAATCGATGTCTGCAAGAGAAGGGGTATGAGGTGACGGGCTGGCAGTGAAGGCGAGACGGGTGGCCAGCTTCCTTGCTCGCAGACCGCGCACGATCAGAATGTGCTCGGTCGATGCGCGCAGTAGAAGCTGATCCGCCCATCCCGCCACCCCGTCACGAGTTGGGGGAGGAGTGGGCGGGTGAGAATGGGGCGCGCAGTGGAACATCCACCCAC
>DASQFV010000254.1:0-12391 GCA_035632975.1 Nitrospiraceae bacterium | reverse complement strand
TCGTCGGCAAGGCCATGTTGGCGCACGTGGCTTCAGCGCAGGGCAAAGTCGCGGCTGAGAATATCATGGGGCATCAGGCGACGGTCCGCTACGACGTCATCCCTGCCGGAATTTTTACCCTGCCGGAGATCGGCCGTGTCGGCGTGACGGAACAGCAAGCCCGCGAACGAGTCCAGGCTGCCGGGCAGAATCCCGACCAGGCACTCACGGTGGGACGTTTTCGATATGCTGGGTTGGGGAAGGCGCAAGCGACCGGGGATACGACAGGGTTGTTCAAGGTCATAGCCGAGTCAGCGAGCGGCAGGATTCTGGGCGTGCATATCGTCGGAGCCCACGCAGCCGACCTGGTGCATGAAGCGGCCTTGGCAATGCAAGTCGGCGCGACGGTGACACAAATGGCGGAGATGATCCATGCCCATCCGACGCTGGCCGAAGGCCTGATGGAAGCAGCTGAAGATGTCGCAGGGAAGGCGATTCACCAGGCGAGAAAGCGGACGTAATCATGTGGCAATCGCTCCTACTCAAGCTCGGGATGTTCGCGGCGACCATGGGAGTCGTCTTCTGGATCGGGTGGACCCTGCCGACCTCCTTCGATCACGCGCGCGATCGTGCCGCCGAATCCTCTGAGGGGCCGACGGCTGAAATTGTTTCCGGCAGTGGACGCGTGACCACGGTGAGTCCATCCCCGGTCGCCTTGCTGTCAGATTCTCCATCCGCTGCTGCTCCGAAACGATCTTACAAGGGCCTCCTCGATCTGAATCGGGCGACCGACCAGGATTTTGACGCTCTGCCGGGGATCGGCCCCCGGTTGGCCGAACGGATCATGGAGTATCGGCAATCGGTGGGAGCCTTTCACTCTCTGGATGAATTGCGCACTGTCAAAGGGATTGGAAAAAAGAAGTTTGAGCGGATTCGTCCATTGGTCACGGTGACGCCGGATGCCGGGCCATCAGGCAGAGGGAAGAAGGCGACATGAGCGAACTCTCCCGTCAAATCGAGTTGATTCTCCGCGGAGTCGTGGAGGTCATTCAACGGGCCGAACTTGAATCGAAGCTGACACGCGCCATGAAGGAAAATCGGCCGCTGCGCGTGAAAGCAGGCTTCGATCCGACTGCGCCGGATCTGCATCTGGGCCATACGGTTTTGATCCACAAACTTAAGCACTTTCAGGAACTCGGACATCAAGTGATCTTCTTGATCGGCGATTTCACCGGCATGATCGGCGATCCGACCGGCCAATCGGAAACACGCGTCGCGCTCTCCAAGGAGAAGGTGCTGGAGAATGCCAAAACCTACGAGCGGCAGATCTTCAAAATTCTCGATCCTTCGAAGACCCTGGTGGAGTTCAACAGCCGGTGGATGAATGCGATGGCTGCGGAAGCGTTGATCCATCTGAGTGCGCGTTACAGTGTCGCGCGGATGCTTGAGCGGGACGATTTCCATAAACGGTACCACGAGCAGAAGCCGATCAGTATCCATGAGTTCATGTATCCCCTTGTGCAGGGCTACGATTCCGTAGCACTCAAGTCGGATATCGAATTGGGTGGCACCGATCAGAAGTTCAACCTCTTGGTCGGGCGCGACATGCAACGGGGTTACGGCCAAGAGGCGCAGGTTGTCATCACGATGCCGCTGTTGGAAGGGACAGATGGCGTCCGCAAGATGAGTAAGAGCTTCGGCAACTACATCGCGCTGGAAGACGAACCGAACGACATGTTCGGCAAGCTGATGTCGATCAGTGACGCGTTGATGCTCCGGTACTACGAGTTGCTCACGACGGAGGATTTAGTTGGAGTCAAGGCCGCTCATCCGATGGAGGCGAAGCAAGCGCTCGCGGCTTTGATCGTTGCTCAGTATCACGGAGCGGAAGCCTGTCAGCAGGCGCGGGCGGTCTTTCAGCAGAAATTTCAGGAGCGAGAATTTCCAAGCGAGCCGGATGTGCGATTGATCTTGACCCTGGCCGATCTGCGCGAAGGGCAGACGATCGGGCTTGTCGATCTGGTGACCAAGACGGGGCTTGTGCCGAGTAAGAGCGAGGCCCGGCGGCTGATCATTCAGGGAGGCCTAGAGGTCGATGAACAGAAACAGAGCGATGCGAATGCCCTGTTGCCGATTGTGACCGGACGATCCTATCGCCTGAGGGTCGGTCGACGAAAGTTTGCGCTGGTTGAACTGCGGGGATAGTTGCCAGGAGTTTCTTGACTTGGCGTCGGGGTCCAGCGCAGGATTTGGCTCCACGAGCGGCGTAGCTCAGTGGTAGAGTCCTAGCTTCCCAACCTAGATAAAGGGATTGCTTAAGTTGTTGATGGCCTAGGCAATCCCCTTGTCATTACTGGAGATTCGCAATTCTGTCATTCATTCTGCTTGAGTCGTCTTGACCGCTTTTCTGCCTGGTTTTTTGCCAATTCCCAATTATCACACTGTCCGAATTTCCGGGACCCTCTCTGAAAGCTACGTACCAGCCATTAACACTCTTGTAAGGATTACCCTTTCTTTTGTAAGGATTGCCCATTCTTCTTGAACTAGCCTAGTATCAAGCCGCTTGCTTCTTCAACAACTCAATTGGCCGGAAATCTGTCGCGGCTTGAAATATGTCATCCATGAGACCCATCCTTGACCAACCATCACAGTCTCTCCAACTCATCACAATAGAAAGTCGCAAAGAGGATTCCCATGGTTCCTGCAAGGTTCATAGTCCCGTAAACCTGCCACCCACAAAGCGCTACAAGTATCGCATGATTGCATTAGGGGCAGTGCATGCCTATATCGCATTCCATATTATTTTATGGCATGTTTTCGACATCAAGATTTGGGGCAAGACTGCGATGATGGGAGTGCCCTCTCTCGCCAACGGGACCATTAACGCGGCCTCGATTATGGTAATCTTAATTTTAGGCTCAATACTGATCTGGGGGCGTGGGTTTTGTGGCTGGGTTTGCCACATGCGTGGCGCGATCGAATTCGCTGATTGGATCTTGCGAAAGCTCAAAGTGCGCCGATACCTCAACCTGCGGGAGAAGAACGTTCTGGTCAACACGCCTCATCGCTGGCTCTTGAGGGTAGGTGCTCTATTTGTGCTTCTGTTGCCTGTCATCATTCTGATTCACAATGTCGGATTCTCTCCCAAGGTCAACGTGATGGCGCCGGCGCCACTCGCTGATAACCCCGGCTACGGAGGCAAAGCCTTCGCGGAGACCGCCTTCTTCAATTTTGAAATTAAGCCAACGTGGAACGACATCCTGCTGGCGTTTGGCATGGCAATGTTTATTCAATTTACCATGAGCATCGTGCTCAACTTGCGCTATGGACAGGGCGCATTTTGCCGGATCTTATGTCCGTATGCCCCGATGATGGTACCGCTCATGAACATCTCTCCGGTACAGAAAAAAATCACACGTGTGGCGCAGTGTACCGGCTGCCGCGACTGCAGTAATGTCTGCCCGCAGGGGATCGATGTCAGTAGAGAGATCTTCCACTTTGATGGGAAGGTAATTAACACCGAGTGCATCAAATGCTACGCGTGCATCGATGTCTGCGATGACAATGTCCTGAAAGATACGGCTGCGCCAGGTGTTCCCCAAACCGATAGGCTGAAGCCCTATGAAAAACGTCCATGGCAACAGGCGCTGGTTCGCAAAGATGGCCTTCTGACGAACGCCATGCACATGCAGGTCTTCGAGCCACTAGGCCCGGTGGCTGATTTCACGTCCATCATCGTGGCATTGATTTGCGGCGGTATCACTTCTCGGTTCGGGGGATTCTGGTTCTACCCAGGCGCAATCATCTCATTCATTGTGTTTAGGGGATGTTGCTCGTACGTTAGCAAATGGTCGTCTGTACGGAAGGAGAAAACGTCACCGGTAACCGTTCAGTCGTAGATAGTACACTACAGGTTTTTGCAGCTTAATGATCACCGTTGTTGATAAGGAGGGCACATGAGCACATCCACAAGTGGACATGTCTATTATAGCCTAGTAGCAGAGTTTGTGATGTATTTGAAAGAGAGAAAATCCTATTGGCTGGCACCCGTCATTTTCGTTCTTTTACTATTGAGTGCGCTTGCCTTCTTTCTTGAAGGAAGCGTGCTCGCGCCGGCAATTTATTCCATCTTTTAGAGCGGTACAGTTATGGCCTCAGCTGGATTAGGTGATTGTCATTTAGTAAACGAAGGGAATCGAGTATTACCGTTTAAGCCCGTCTATCATTCCTCGCAGAACCGGTTGTAAACAATCAGCGATATGAGTATTTGCTTGAGGCGAATAGTGGCCTCCTTTCATGTAGGCATCTGAGACCTTTACTCCTATCAAGCAAGCGGTGGGGTCAAAGTACTCGATGCCGGCGTTGCGAAGCATGCGAGCGGAAAGAGGAACGTATGCGTTCTGTGGCGCAGTAGAGATGCCAAGCTCGTTCTTGTAAGGAAGGTAGACGACAAGCGGAACCGCGCCATCTTTCAAAACTTCCCGGACGAGGCGTTGAGCCACAAACTGGCTCAACTGCATGGCCTTCAGGTTTCGTTCCTCTTCTCGATCATCACTGGGAGGCCTGAGAGAGTATGCGAAACGGAAGATGTATGATCTCTCAAGTAGGTGCCACATCCCCCCGCGTTCCCATTGAAAAGGGCGATAGTAGTCGTCGAGGTCGAGGTGAGGCACTTCACTGATCGCTGGATTGGCGAAGATTTGCCCTGGATCAGGTACGGGGTGGTTGATTGTTGTTAGGATGTCATCCTTCATGACCAACCGCGGACGTGCAAAGGGAGAGCCCCATTCAGGATCCTTAAGAAATAGATAAATATTATTGTTCCGCTTGATCATATAGCTCGTTATGCCTATGACCACAATTTGAGGCTTCCAGGGTCGAGCATCCTTCTCGTATCGCAGTAAGGCCTGATTCAATCCATACGCACCAAGGGCGAAATTGAGCACTTGTGTATGAGGTTGCAGGAGCCCCTCCAACACGTGTCCCCAAGACTCCTGGCATCGAACTTCATGACCAAAAGTCATGGAATCTCCGATTAGTGCTATGCGAACGGACGCAGGCTGGTCTGAAACTTTGGAATGCCTGGTTCGTAAGTCAGCGAAAGATATGCCGACACGGGGACTGCGCAGTCCTTCAGCGCTGCTAAAGTATAGGCCCGTCCTATCACTGCTGGACGGTGCCAGAGTCCAGCCCAGAATCCGATCGTAGGCCACGTAATTATCTTCATAAGTGATTTCATCGGTCACCTTCTTATAGTATGCGGCAACTTGTGACCATTGCTTAGGGTAGAGAGTAACACCTAGAATCGTCTCGCCTACTGCAGTTTGTTTGGATAGAAAACGGGCAAGTATTTCCGTACTTCCAAGTGTCAAGACCAGCATGACGAGGTTCATACCGATGGCCATAAACACATACTTTTTATTCGTAGGGACGCAATTTATCACCGTGCGGATCACCCATCCGATAGAGAGGACTATGACGATGGAAGAACATACGAATGCTAATCCAGGGTTGCTGAGTAAGAACGACCAGATATCAGGCCTGGTGGCTGCTCGATACAGGCTGAGTAACGCTAGAAAAATGCCTGCTTCGCACGCACATAAGGCAAAAAAGATCATCGACACTCCTTATCGAAAGCCGGACGTTCTCAAAATAGAAAAATATCAAGATGCCTTCAACAATACTATGCGACAAACGATACAAAACTGCAGAAGTATCTTCAACTATTAGTCGTTTTCCGAAACGGGATTGATTTGGCAAAGAGTAGCTTTGGGAGTGCGTTTGCAAGTTGCAATGCCCGCAAGACGATCAGTATAACCGCGCGATGCTCGCACACCAGCGAATTGCGTTGATCGGCGCAGGAAATATGGCAGAGGCTATTCTGGCCGGTCTACTGCACAGCGGGCAGTAGACCGCTTCCGATATTAGGAAGGATATAAAAGTGGTTCGCCTGCAGAAAGGGATGAAGCCAAAGGCATTATTGGGAGACCAGACCTTTGATCATCAACTTACGCAATTGAGAAAAATGGGGTGAGTGACGGGTTCGAATTTCATCTGATCTTCCAGCCACTCAAGAATATCAAACACTTGCAGCTGCAGACGAGTGAAAAACGCGGCAGAATTTCCGCAAATCGGCAACCACATCCAACCAGAAAAATCCTGTCGCTCCTGTCTAGGCAATACACCCCCCGGCCTTGTTCGAGAGGCAGGGGGGCCTATATGAGGACTCACACGCCTAGCCTCGCATTCACCGTGTGGGGTGTCCTCAGCAGAATGAGGGAGGGAGGTCGCGGTGGCCAGGCGCTGCGTCCGAGAGGCCGAGATCAATGCCGAGCGCCCTCATCAGCTCACCTTCTTTTCGGTGATGAAGAACTCTATTGTCCGGTAAGCTTGACTACTAGAATGAAGCCTTTCCCAGGAAAGTGCTTCCAAGAGCTTTTGACATTTCAGTCATTGGAATGCTGAACCCGTGAGTGGAAACATCCACGCTTGCACTGAGGGTGATAAGCCCAACGCCAACCAATCCCCACCCAGTCCGTTGCACTCTTGCCTTGTAAGTCTTCGGGTCTACAGCTTTGGGATTCGTTGTGAAAAAACCTATAAAGGGCATTTTCCCTACACCACACGTCGTCATGGAGAATTGACGAACTCGTCCGATGACATTATCATGGGAGAACGCCCCGCCGTCTATCTGCGATCTGAGATCCCTGGCCATGCTCAGGATATAATCCACAAAATCCTCAGAGACGTCGATCCCGAGTAACGCCCCTCGCTCCTGCGCTAAGAATTCATCACTGAGAGTAGGGAGCCCTTCTCTATTAGCCTGTTCGCGAATACCAAGGTCTCCAACCAGCCCGCTGTCGGCATCCGCCAGAAATAATTGCAAAGCCCCGCACGCAATGCTGGTCAGAGCGTCAACTTGTTCCCCTTTCAGAGAACGATCGGATCTGATCACTCGATGAATGATGGTCGCGGCCTCAAAGAGATAGTGTCCATTCACCGCACCAGGTGTAGCAGGGTTTTGTGGATACGGCATGGGATTTCTCTCCTTTCACCAGTAGGGCTAGGGCGGCACACTGTAAAATGATTTTGCGCGCGCGGCCCTTTCTCCAAGGCGGCAAAGTCCTTGGTGTACTTGACCATCAGCGCTTGATCCGGGGTGCATGTTAAAAGGCTAGGCCGTCCGTTGGGAGGTGTCAAGGACAGGGGATAGGTTGCCGAGAAAGACTACTTGCGTTGTTTCCGCCATTCCCACGGCGGCACGGGGATGTTAGTGGGAACGATCTGAGTCTGGAAAGTTAGAGGTTTAACACATCAATAGAAGAATGAGACCGATGAGACCCCACAACGTGAGAGACAGGCGAATTCCATTGATAATTCCCATTGCAGGAGCAAGAGCGGCAACCTCCTCCTCCGTAATGTCCTGTACCACACTCAGCCGAGAGAACCCGGTCTTAGCTTTGGGTTTTTGAAGTACGCCCAGGCTTTCGTCGGCTAAGGCTAAATTCCCCCACGATTGCGGATATTGCCGTGTTTCCCGATTTCCTTTCGTTTGCATTAGCGAATGTCCCTCTCTATTACAATTCGCCATGAACCCCCTGCAGGGGGGCCTATGTCAGATCGCTCTCCTTCGCGCAGGTCTTGAAACTCGCCCCCCTTATGCCTCAAGCAAAAATGATACCGCAGGCCATGGGCCCCGCATGAGCGAAAAGAGGTATTTATTTGCGAAGTACGCTCCTGGATTGGGCCTAAGACTCCGACAAAATTTGCATCCCAATAGACAAAAAGGGGTTGTGAAAGCAGGCTAGGTGGAACGCTGCAAGAGACAGGGTAATATCTCACAGCTCGTTGTTTTAGCCAGATCTTGAGTCATGGGCTTTCCGCTGAATATTCCGCCTCCCACCCCCATCCTTACATATGCGTCACCACAATCTTGTATTTGATCTGCTCGTAGGTCGCTCAGAAGAGAATCTTCAGTAGGAGGGTCGGTTTGAATCAACGATTTTGGTCGATCCATCGTTTTGCCTTCCTGAGGGCAACGCTATCGGCCTCCTTACAACTCTTGCAGAGTTCAGATGATTCACCCGCCACTGTTGAGAGCAGTTCTCGGTTTTCAACTGATTTCCATATGAGGGCTAGAGGCAACCAGCGGGCATCCACAAGGCTCTGGGAGCAGACTTTAATTTTGTGATCGCTGTACGAAACCCATTCGATCATAATGCCTTTCTGATCTCCCACATGTTGGAGACGGTCGCTTCTTCGAGGAAGATGTTGTCGCGTTTGGGGCGTTGGTGTTTCATTTGCTTTTCGGCTTCCACTCCCGCGCCCGCTGTTGCGCTTGGAAGATCTGGGCAGGGGTCATTTTCTTGGCGAGCGCATCACGATGCTCGACGCCTGATTTATCTCCGCTCGCTGCCCCCAGAATGTACCACTTATGGGCCAGGACAACATCCTGCGGCACGCCACTCCCACGCTCGTACATGAGGCCAAGCTTCGTTTGCGCCATGGCATTTCCTTGATATGCGGACAGACGAAACCAGTACAAGGCTAGCTGATAATCTTCCGGAACTTCTTTCCCATTCCCATAAATATCCCCCAGGTTGAGCTGCGCTGATGCGTCTCCCTGGACGGCGGCCTTCTCATACCACTGCCGCGCTTGAACATAGTCCTGGGGGACACCTTGGCCGTCGGCATATAGCAAACCGAGGTGGAACTGCGCACGTGATTCTCCCTGCTCGGCCAGCGGTCGCCACTCACGCAAGGCTGTTGCATAGTCGCCGCGGTGATAGGCATTCTCGCCTGCCTTGAAGTCCGCCCATGTAGGCACGACGAGACAGATGAGCGAGAGCACAAAGGCGATGGGGAATCGGAGTGACATGGGCCGATCGCTACTCATAAGACAATCTCCTTCGGTTCCTGCACCAATCGTTTCACGTAATGCCGGAGCCGCGCATGGGTGTATTGCTCAAAGAATGGAGAAGTCCTAGGGGTTCCAATGACTCCCGCCCTCTATCAGGCGTTTTCGGAGCTACGGCAAGAGCGGCGACTAGACACGAATTGGGTAATCCTGTATAAAGAGAAGCCGATTCATCGGGTTGGAACCGCCTTTAAGGCTGCCTGTCGGCGGGCTGGAATTACGAACCTGAGAATCCAGGATTTCCGCCCTACAGCAAGTACGAATCTCAGACAAGCAGGAGTCGATACGGCAACCGCAATGAAGATCGTCGGCCACAAATCAGACCGAATGCATCGGCGCTATAATACCATCGAGCCGGAAGATCTGCACAAAGCCTCTGCGAAGCTTCATGTCTTCAGGACTAACATGGTAATAACACCTGGACCTGTCGCGGTAGGAACCGTAACCGTAGATGCGCGGCAAATCGAAGCGAGCGGGCGTAGCTCAGTGGTAGAGTCCTAGCTTCCCAAGCTAGTTGTCGTGGGTTCAAATCCCATCGCCCGCTCCAAATAAGACGTGAAACGTGAGGCGTGAAGCGTCACGCGTAAGAGGTGAAGGACTTGAGAGGCATGCGCTTCCAAGTCTTTTTTTGTATCTCGGGGACGAACCTGGCTCCGTAGGAGAGTGAGGAGAAATTACGCTAAACGGCTTTTTGGACTTTGCCGCTACGCAAGCAGCGTGTGCAGACTCGAATGCGTTTCGGCTGACCGTCGATCAGTGCCCGAACTGGCTGGAGGTTGGGCTTGAAGATCCGCTTAGTCTTGTTATTAGCGTGACTGACGTTATGGCCAGATTGGCGACGTTTACTACAGAGATCGCATGTAAATGCCACGGGTACACTCCTTCATCTAGTCGTATCGAGACAAGCTCGCGGAGTTCGAAATGTATCACAGGGCCATTCGTCTTGACAAGCAGGTTTGATGGGGTAGGCCGGCGTAGCACGGGAACCTAAGGCCTGCAGAAGGGTGACTTACGATGACGGGGATCGATCTACTGGGGTTTGCTGCAGGAATGTATTGATCATTCGGCTATGGGAATGAGTTAGCGGCGGTTAGTTTGGTGGGTTTGAGCAGATGCCTGTGATTCTTTAGGCCCGGGCGCGCGGGAGACAATAGCCGGCACGCTGATAGCGAGTCGCAACCTGAGGGGTGGAGCCGTCGGACATTAATGAACTTGACAACCTTCTTCCCGGTCTCCTAGAGTGCCCTCCACATTGTGACTCCTGGGTAAGGGAAGAGGGTGCAAGTCCCTCGCGGTCCCGCCGCTGTAAATGGGGACGAAACCCGTGGAAGCCACTGTCTGTTAAAGATGTGAAACGTGAATCGTGAAACGTTAAACGCCAGAGTAAGTTCTTGCGAGTAACGAATAACGGTTAACGAGTAACGTCTTCAGATGGGAAGGCGCGGGGAGTAGGGTGAACCATGAGCCAGAAGACCTGCCGGGAGAGTTGACCGACGTTCCCTCGTGGCCTGGGGAATTGGCGAGGATGAGTTGCGGGTGCAATCCTCAGGGTCTTTGTAAGGCCTTGGGGATTTTTTATTTGGGCTCCGGCGTGTTGAGTACAAGTCGATGGGTTGGATTCTTGCTCGGAGCAGGCGTGCTGCTTGCGATGTGGTCGGCGCTGGCCGCTCCTGACGATGAGATGTCGAATATGAAGCGACGACAACAGGGCATTTTGACCGGCATGCCGTTTATGGCAAACATTACGCCACGGACCTTCGTGGACGCGTTGGGGAGAAAACTTTTTCTTGCGAAGGCACCCAGCCGCGTGGTGTCAATGGCGCCGAACGTCACGGAAATGCTCTTTGCGCTCGGTCTTGAGGAGAAGGTCGTCGCGGTGACACCATTTTGTGACTACCCTCCCGAAGCACAGAGCAAGACACGCTTGGGAGGGACGAATCCGAGCATCGAGCAAATTCTTGCCCTCAAACCAGACCTGGTCTTGGCCCCGCAGGACATTATCCAGCCAGATCTTCTTCAAAATCTCGATCGCGTTAAAGTTCCCATCTTCGTGTTGCAAGCCGCGCAGCTTGAGGATGTGCTCGCACAGATTCAAACGGTTGCACGAATGTTTGATCGGAGCAAGGCCGGGGACGAGCTGGCAGCAACAATTCGGCAGCGTATCGCGGTCGTCAAGGAGCGCACGCAATCACTGGCCCATCCGCGTGTCCTCTATATGTTGAATACAGACCCGCTGCAAACGGTAGGGCCTGGGAGTTTTATTCATCAACTAATCGAAGCAGCGGGCGGTGCCAATATCGCGGCGGGCACGTCGACGGCCTACCCAAGGCTTGCGCTGGAGGAAGTGCTTGCCCGTGATCCGGAAATCATTGTCTTCCCAGTCGGCACGGCGGAAGGTATTCCCGAGGAGGAACAACAGCAGTGGCGGCGGTGGTCGAGTCTGTCAGCCGTCAAGCACAATCGCCTGGTCCTTGTGCCCAGTGTGCTGGTTGACCGACCGGGGCCGCGAATCGTGGAAGGACTTGAACTCCTTGCGCAGGCCATTCATCCCGAGGCATTTACGGAAGAATCCCAAGAAGAGAAACCATGATTGTCCATCCGTCTCCATCTCAAACTAACGTGTCCGATCCACCGCTGACGACTCCGCCCGGTCCGTTGCGGATCTATGAAGGATTGGCATCGTGGCAGACCCTGCGTGCTCGTCGGTGGTATGCGGTGATGGGGGCCATGACGCTTCTGACATTCGGCGCCATCGTATTCTGTCTCCAGTTCGGGGCGCACGCGCTCACCATGGCGGAGCTGTGGTCTGCCCTGACATTCTCGTCGGCTGGGAGTGAGGATGTGGCTCGCGTCATCATCTGGGACATTCGGTTCCCGCGGATCCTTATGGGTCTGTTCGTGGGGGCGTCGTTGGCGATCACAGGAGCCGCGCTGCAAGCCCTCGTCCGTAACCCTCTAGCCGATCCCTACGTGCTCGGTATCTCGAGTGGCGCCGCGCTGGGAGCGACGATCGGGCTTGCCCTCGGGCTTGGCGCGATAGTGGGCGGCCTCGGGTTGCCGCTGTGTGCCTTCATCGGAGGTGGCCTCTCGATCGTCCTTGTATATGGGATCGCGGCCTCGCAAGGACAGTTACCGATGCACCAGCTGTTGCTGGCGGGGGTGATTGTGAATGCCGTCTGTTCGGCACTCATGATGTTTGCAACATCGATCTTGAATCCGGCCTCGCTCTATCGGGTTGTCTTGTGGCTGATGGGGACTCTGAATGCACCGAGCGTTCCAGCGCTGATCGGGATTGGAGCCTGCTTATTGATCGCCATTGTCCTGCTCCTTCGGGAAAGCCAGGCCTTGAATCTCCTTGCCGTGGGCGAGGACGCGGCTCGCTCCTTAGGGGTCGACTCGGATCGAGTACAGCGGACCGTCTTCCTTGTTTCGGCTGTGCTGACGGGGGCCGTCGTGTCGGTCAGCGGCATGATCGGATTCGTCGGCATGGTGGTT
>DASQFV010000253.1:0-2686 GCA_035632975.1 Nitrospiraceae bacterium | reverse complement strand
CGCCCTCCTGCTGGCTTCATCGCCGCTTTCTTATGTCTACGTAGGATTCTCATGGCATAGGCAGGGAGTCCGTATGTTGTTTATTCTCCATTGAAGAATCTAGCAAGGACGGTGCCATTCCACGCAGCAAATTCTTCTTTTGTGCAGCCGAGTTACAAGGTTCTTGGTAGGGAGGTTCATTAAGGGATGCGGAATGCGTCTCTGGTCGACGTTTTCTGATCTTACCCCTTTGAGGGGGGGGCGAGGGAAGGCTGGACTCGGCCAGGAGGGCCAGGCAGGATGCTGGAAAAGTTCGCCAGCGTGATCAGAAGGTTGATAAGGTTAATATTGAGGCCAAAGCCTGCCAGCAGGCTAGGCACCGCTTTCACGAATGAAGATCCGGGCGGTCTGCTCCCAAGCTCGTTGGGCGAAGCTGATACGAGGGCCTTTCACCAGCACGGTCCCTCGCACGGCTTGGTTCCATCGGGGCGGCGACTCGACGAGGTGCAGGGTGACGCGATAGACAGAGGTTTCCGGTTTCAGTCTGCGATTGGCATCTTCACGAACCGGCACGTCGCCGCCATAGACGGAGAAGAGGTAGGGCACCGTGAAGCTGCTTTCGTCGATGTCTCGAATCTCGACAACCTGCGCCTCCAAGCTCGGCCGATCTGGACCCTGGGGAATGAATCGAGCCGATTGACCCGCGTGGAGATAGCCGACGTCCGTCTCGGGAGCCAGCGCATGCAGCTCTTCACCCGCCGGATCGATGAGGTACGCGAGCGCCAGCTGCTTGTTGATCCACTGACCCACGTGCAGGGCCTCCGCTCGGTCGGTCACCACTCCCGCAATCGGCGCCGTGAGGGATAGATTCTGTTGCTGTTGCAGTAGGCCTTCGAGCTGTGAGAGACGAGCCCTCAGGGTTTCCAACGTCACCTGGTGCTTCGCGAGTTCTTCTCGATCGATGAACTGGCGCTGGACTCTCAATCGCTCGACCTCGATCCGCTTGCTCGTCAACGCCATATCCTTTTCAAGCGCCGGCGATTCCAATGCAACCAGCCTGTCCCCCACCCCCACCCGCCGCCCTTCGTTCACCGCCAGTTCGACAATCCTCCCGGGCGCCGGCGCATAGATTGTGGCGTGTGGCGTCGATTCCAACACCGCAGGGAGGCTGATGCGGTCGGACCAGGGCACGAACAGCAAGGCGATAACACAGGCCAGCACCCCGGCGGAGAGCCACCCCCTGCGACGTTCGACGATCTCTCTGCGCAAGGTCCACCAGATCTTCAGTTCCCCCACGATCGGGAGCACGATGAACCAACCAATCTCAATGGCAAACAGGATCAGGCCCAGGAGTTTGAAAAAATAATGGTACACCATCAGCCCGATGCCGAGAAACAGCATGAAACGGTACGCCCAAGTTGCCCAGGCGAAACAGACCAAGAATCGGCGTTGCGCTGCGGCGACCGGCTCGGGCATCGGCCTATCCAGACCTAGCAGGAGTCGCCGTAGCTGCCACCGCCCGAAGGCAAAAGCTCGATCTTGCAAGTTGGGAATGCCCATCCAGTCGGAGAGCACATAGTACCCATCGAATCGCATGAGCGGGCTCAGATTAATGGCTGCCCCAACCATCAGACTCGTGGTCGCCACGATAAACACCAGGCTCCGCGCCACGCCGTCGTCGAGAAAGTTCCAGGCGAAGATCGCCAGGGCGGCCAACGCGCATTCGACGATCATCCCGGCGGCGCCGATGGCGGCACGTTGGCGACGAGAGGTCAGTTTCCACGCATCGGAGGTGTCCGAATACAGCATCGGTACCATCACGACCATGGCAATGCCCATGGTGGGGACCCGACAGCCATAGCGCGTCGCCGTATAGGCATGCCCCAGCTCGTGAAAGACTTTGACGATAGCCAGAGAGAGGGCATAGAGCGCGAGGCCTCGCGGGGTGAAAAAATGCAAAATCGTCGCCGTGAACACGCCCCATTGGCGCGAAACGAGATACACACCCGCCAGCCCGATGAGCGCGATGATCCAGGCGACCGATCTTGAAAAGAGCCACTCGACGAAGGGAAGAGTAGCACGAAGAAATCGATCCGGCCGGACCAACGGAATCTGGAAAAACAGGTAGTGGTGGACGAGCCATATCAGCCACTGTGGCCGTGCGGCTTCTGCTTGGGCCACATAGACTCGGTAGCCCCCCTGCGGCGGTTCCCGCATCAGATGGTTCCCATACAAGAACCGCAGAAGGTCGTCGATATCCTGCGTGGTGGCGCGACAGGTCGTGTCGGCATGAATCTGCGACAGGATTACCTGCGCCGATCGGCCACTCCAACGCGAAAGAATTTGATACGCGGCCCAGCCGATCTGAAAATATTTCCCGCGGATCGGATCGACGATGACCCATGTCGGCGAACCGTCGGCGGCCGAGGCACCCGCGATGAGCCGGAGATCTTCGCGCAACGGCGGCAGCACGACATCCTGCGTCGGAAGCGTGATCAGTTTCATAGGCCGATCCATGGCCGGATGGCGGAAATCGGGCGACGGAACAGATAGGTGAACAGCGTGACCCGCTCTCCGTAAATTTTGGCGCTGCCTTGCCAGCCGATGCGGAATTCCGACGACCCCTGCCCAAGTTGTGCCGTCACGCGGTAGGCCAGCGTATTGTTCGGCAAGACCTCGGCATGGTAGCTCGCATGACTGACCGTGG
>DASQFV010000252.1:0-7716 GCA_035632975.1 Nitrospiraceae bacterium | reverse complement strand
GATCCTGATGGATACATCATCACGAACAACCATGTCATCGGCGACGCGACGGAACTTGAGGTCCGTTTTTCCGACAAGTCCACGCTGATTGCGCAGGTCGTCGGTAAGGATCTGGATACAGACTTAGCCGTCCTCAAGGTGACCGCCGATCATCCCTTCCCGAGTGCGAGATTCGGAGATTCATCGGCCGTCCGCGTCGGCCAATGGGTGCTCGCCGTGGGGAATCCTTTCGGACTCGATCGGACGGTCACGCTCGGCGTAGTCAGCGGGATCGGCCGGGAGAACATCCATCTCTCGCGCTACGAAAACTTCATTCAGACGGACGCGTCGATCAATCCCGGTAACTCGGGCGGCCCGCTCTTCAACCTGCGCGGCGAAATCATCGGCATCAATACCGCCATCATTAACTTCGCCCAAGGGATCGGTTTCGCGATTCCCTCCAACATGGCCAAGCAAGTGATTCAGCAATTGCTGACACAGGGACGGGTGACACGAGGCTGGCTGGGCATCGGCATCCAACCGCTCACGGTGGAGTTGGCACGCAAGTTCGGCGTCAACGAAGGCGAAGGGGTGCTGGTCAACGAAGTCTTCGAGAAGGACCCGGCAGCGGCAGCCGGCATCAAACCCGGCGACATCGTGACCCGTATCGACGGCACCGTAATCGACACACCGAACCGGCTTTCTCGCGTCGTGGCTGGATTGCTCCCGGGCTCGACGACAAAAGTTGAGATCGTCCGCGATCAGCAACGCCTGGTGCTGGACGTTGCCCTCATTGAACGTCGAGACCAGGCCGTGATTACCTCGCTCCCCCAGGCACGCACTGAAGTCAAGTTAGGCCTCGATGTGCAAGATCTGACGCCGGGCCTCGCCGATAAATTCAAGCTGCGGGAAAGCCGGGGCGTACTCATCAGCAAAGTGGAGCCCGGAAGCCTCGCCCAATCGGAAGGCCTTCACGAGGGCGATCTCATCAAGGAAGTGAACCGTGTCGATGTGGGATCGGTCGGTGAATTCAGCAGCGCGCTCTCCAAGGTCCGACGAGGTGAAACCCTTCTCCTCCGCGTGCTGAGAGAAAGCCGCGCCTTCTATGTGGTGCTCAGATCGACCGATCCCTAGCAGGCCCGGTCTGCTAGACAAACCAGCTAATGAGCCGCCGCGTGAGTCTCCACCTTATGCGCTTCAATGATTCGAACCACGAGCTCACGCGGCACTTCGTCGTACCGCGTGAATTCCATCGCATAACTCCCACGTCCTGCCGTGAGCGAATTCAGCGCCGTGGCATACGTGAGCAGCTCCGCCATTGGAACAAGGGCCGTGATCTGCTCCATCTGGTCTTTCGCCTCCACGTGGAGAATCCGCCCTCGGCGCGCATTCAAGTCCCCGATCACACCTCCGATGTGATCCGCGGGCGCGTCAACCTCCACCGTCATGATCGGCTCTAACAGGACGGCATGGGCCGCCTCCAATGCGTTCTTGAACCCCATCGACGCGGCGATCTTGAAGGCCATCTCAGATGAATCGACCGCATGATACGACCCATCGTACACAGCAACCCGGCAATCGACGATAGGAAACCCCGCCAGACTCCCGTGGTGCATGGCTTCGACCACTCCCTTCTCCACCGCCGGAATAAAGTTGCGTGGAATGGCCCCGCCGACCACTTTGTTCTCAAACTTGAATCCCTCCCCGCGCGGCAGAGGCGCGAGCTCCAGCCAGCAATCACCGTACTGGCCATGCCCGCCGGTTTGCTTCTTATATTTCCCCTGCGCCTGTGCCGTGGTGCGAATGGTTTCGCGGTACGGAATCTTCGGCATATGAAGCACCACTTCCGCACCGTATTTGCGGCGCAATTTTTCGAGCGCAAGATCGATGTGTAACTGGCCCATCCCGCTTAAAACCATTTCCTTCGTGTCGGTATGCCTCGAAAATTCGAGCGTCGGATCTTCTTCTATCAACTTATGCAGCCCGAGACTGATTTTCTCGATATCGGCGCTGGACTTCGGCTCGATCGCAAAGGACAGCACAGGCCGCGGAAGTACCGTCTTCGGATAACAGATGGGAGCATGTTCGTCACAGAGCGTGTCGCCGGTTTGCGTATCTTTGAGTTTTCCAATGGCCACGATCTCCCCCGCGCCGGCCGAAGACACGGCCGTATGTTTCTTTCCCAACAATGTATAGAGATGCCCGCTTTTCTCTTTGCTGCCCCTAGAACTGTTGAAGACCGTCGAGTCTGCGTGAAGGACCCCCGACAAGACCCGCAAATAAGACAGTCGTCCGACAAAGGGGTCTATCAGCGTCTTGAAGACGACTCCGGAAAATGGAGCTTCTTGAACGGCGCGGCGACTCACGGCCTCGCTTGTATCAGGATGCAGGCCTTCCAACGGGACTCTCGACGCCCGGTCCATCGGCGATGGCAGGAAATCGACGATCGCATTGAGGAGCGGAGCGATCCCGATATTCTTGATAGCGGAACCGCTATAGAGCGGGAAAATCGTGCCGGCCTGGACGCCAAGGCGAAGTTCATTGATCAGGTCCTCCTGCGTCAATTCCCCGACAGTCAGATACTGTTCCAATAATCGGTCATCACGCTCGGCTACCCCCTCCTGAACGCGCTTCCGTGCGTCCCCTACCACCGCCCGCTCATTCGCGGGTATCGGCAACTGTTGAATCGTGGAGGTCTCCGTCCGCGAAGTGATGACGCTCTGTTGAAGGAGATCCAGCACGCCGTCAAGCTGGGTGCCACTGCCGTAGGGCAACGACATCGGTAATGGCATGATCCCAAGATCGCGTTGACACATCGCGATCACCCCGTCCAGGGAGGCAGCGTCTTTATCCAATTCGTTGAGGAACAGAAGACAGGGTAGGCCAAGCGCTGTGATGCGCGACCAGACTCTGACCAGTTCGCTCCGGATCCCCGACGAGGCACCCACCACCAGGAGCACGGCATCCACCGCTCGCAATGCCATGACACTCTCCCCGAGCAGGCTCAGCGCGCCGGGGGGATCGACGAGATTGATGGTCGTGTGATTCCAGGAACAACGGAGGAGACTGGTACTGACGGAACTGCGACGGTGCAACTCTTCCGGCTCGAAGTCCGAGACGGTCGTGCCTTGTGCGATCGACCCAAGGTGGGGAACAGCGCCGGCGGCAAAGAGCATGGCTTCAGCCAGCGAGGTCTTCCCGGCACCGGCACTAGAGATCATGGCGACATTTCTGAGTGACTCCCTCTGTAGCTGTAGCTCGCTCATAGGTCCTCCTTAAGAAGACCGGAAGACAGTCTTGTCTGCCGGAGATGATATGGTTACATCGCTGCGACTCTCCCTTCGCTCATGTGTCGGCACCATGATGTGCCAGCCAACCTTGATCGGCAAAGCTGACATAGCGTCCATCGCCGATGACGAGATGGTCAAGGACCCGAATGCCCAGTACCTCCCCTGCCGACACCAATCGCGCCGTCAGGACACGATCTTCCTGGCTCGGCGTAGGATCGCCACTGGGATGGTTGTGCAGGAAGATCACTGCCGCCGCGGATTCTTTTACCGCGAATGTGAAGACTTCGCGTGGATGGACAATGCTGAGCGTCAAGCTGCCTTCCGATACTGTCGCGTCACGCATGATGGCATGCTTGGCATCCAGTAGAATGACTTTAAAGACTTCGTGACGCAGGTCACGCAAGGTCGGATGGTAATGGGTAAAGAGGTCACGACTGGATGTGATTTTGGTTCCCTTGGTCAGCGGACCAGCGAGGGCACGCTTCCCCAATTCAATGGCCGCCTTCAGTTGGGCCGCTTTGGCTTCCCCCACACCTGGGATAGCGCAGAGTTCTTTGATCCCGCATTGTGCAAGTCCGGCCACATCCCCGAGTCGATCCAGAATATCCATCCCGACTTGCACTGCTGAAGACCCGTGACGACCAACTCGAAGGAGAATGGCCAGGAGTTGAGCATTGGTGAGCGTCTGTGGGCCCTGAGTCAGCAGTCGTTCGCGCGGCCGTTCTGTTTCAGGCCATTGCGCAATGCCTTGCCCTCCTTTCTTGCTGGCCATTCATCCTCCCTGCACAAAAAAATGACACTCCGAACGTTTTTGTACTAGCGATAGACCCCTCGGTAGCCCCTTCCTAACAAATACGTACCCCCTAAACTGTTGAAATTACGTACAGCGACATATTGGTGCAGTAATTGCTTTGGAACGCCTCAGCAGTTCACAGCAACCCTGGGAGGATTGGATGGAATGCCCGAAGTGTAAAGGCCTCATGATGCTCGAGCGGTTCTCCGACTTCTTCTTAATTTTCTACGCCTGGAAATGCATCAACTGCGGCGCGATCATCGATCGTACCATTTCAAATAATCGGCGGAAGAGCTTGGCCGCTCGCAAGCCCCAGGCAGTGGCGACTCCCTAGAATAATTGCGATTCGTGTATATACGAGTCGGCCATTTTGATCGCCACGGATGGTCGACATTCTCGCCCTGATGCCCTGTCTCTCGTGTCTTACGCCGCCAGATCATCGGACGGCATTATAGCCACAGACTCCAAGGTCGTCAAAATACTTCCATTGCTCTCGTTCCAACCTTCCCACCCACGCCATCGCCATTTCACAACTGGTACATCGCGCTTCGGGAGCACTCATCTTGACCCCTTCAAAAACGCTATGTTAGAGTCAGTTGCTCCTGAAAGGTCTCTCACCCTAAATCTATGCGTGTTATTGCCGGATCCCACCGAGGTCGCCGCTTAAGTGGGCCACAAGGGACTGCGCTTCGTCCTACATCCGACAAGGTTCGCGAGGCCCTGTTTTCCATTTTAGGGAATCAGGTGCCAGGAGGTCGCTTTCTCGATTTGTATGCAGGTACAGGAGCCGTCGGAATCGAAGCGTTGAGCCGCGGAGCCTCAGGCGTCACTTTTGTCGAGTCAGATCCCAAGGCCGTGCAGCTGTTACGGAAAAATCTACGGACCTGTCAGCTGCTCGACCGCGCGCAGGTTCGATTAGGACAGACCGCCGTTTTCCTCGATCAGAAAGACTGGTGGGGTGGCCCCTACGACGTACTTTTTGCAGATCCGCCATATGCCGCTCCGGATGAGTTAGAAATCTTGATCCATGCCTGGAGACTGGGGCTGTTATCGGAACATGCCACCGTGATTATCGAACAAGACTCACGCACCGAATTGCCCGCATCGATCGACCATGCCGCGCTGGTGCGGCGATACGTGTATGGGGATACGGCACTCTATCTGTACGGTGTGTCCACCACAGAATCGACCGCATCATGAAAATTGGCATCTATCCAGGAACCTTCGATCCAATTACCCATGGACACACCGACATCATTACCCGAAGCTTGCGCGTGTTTGATAAAGTGGTTGTGGCCCTCGCGCCGAATCCAGCCAAGCATCCGCTCTTCAGCCTGACTGAACGGCTGGAGATGATCCGGATCGTGATGAAGGAGCTGAAACAGGTTGAAGTGACCCACTTCGACGGCCTGCTCGTGGACTATGTTCAGCAATACGGTGCCCATGCGATTATCCGTGGCCTACGGGCGATCTCGGACTTCGAACATGAATTTCAGATGGCCCTCATCAATCGCAAAATCGCCAAACAGGTTGAGACCGTGTTCCTGATGACCAGCGAAGAATATTCCTATTTATCGTCAACCATCATTAAAGACGTGGCCACCCACGGCGGAGCGCTCACGGAATTTTTACACCCAGAGGTCGCGCGCCGACTGCAGGAACGGATCAGGAGTTTGAAAACATGAAGCTTGCCGCACGAGCGGGGCGAATTGCCCCCTCCCCCACCCTGGCCATGGCCGCAACCGCAAAGGCGATGGCAGCACGCGGAATCGACGTCGCCGATTTCTCGTCGGGAGAGCCGGACTTTGATACACCCGAACCGGTCAAAGCCGCCGCAGAAGCCGCAATTCGTGCTGGGTTTACAAAATACACGCCCTCATCCGGCATCGATGAGCTGCGTCAAGCGATTGTCGACAAGCTGCAGGCGGAGCAAGGGCTCCGGTACGAGAAGTCTCAAGTGCTGGTCTCGTGCGGCGCCAAACATTCGCTCTACAACCTTGCCGAAGCGCTCCTTGAAGCGGGCGACGAAGTCATCATTCCCGGTCCCTATTGGGTCTCCTATGCCGACCAAACCCTGCTGAACGACGCCACACCTATCTTCCTGCCGACCCGTGAAGAGGATGGGTACGCCGTTGATGCCCATGAATTGGAACGGCTCGTCACCACACGCACCAAGGCGATAATCGTCAATAGCCCCGGCAATCCAACGGGCGCGACCTACAATCGGGTGACGCTCGAACGCCTTGCTGAGCTGGCTCTCCGTCGGGATTTCCTTCTGATTTCAGACGAGATTTATGAGAAAATCCTGTACGACGGGGCGACACACACGAGCATCGCCTCGTTAGGACCGGAGGTCGCAGCCCGCACCGTCGTGATCAACGGTGTCTCCAAAGCCTATGCGATGACCGGCTGGAGGATCGGCTATGCGGCTGGCCCCAAAGACCTCGTGACCGCCATGGCGAACATTCAAAGCCAGAGTACGTCCAACCCCTGTTCCATTTCGCAAAAGGCTGCCGTCGTAGCCTTGCGCGAAGGTGGTGCATTCACAGAAAAGATGGTGACAGAGTTCGATCGGCGGCGGCGCGTCATGGTCGAGCGCCTGAACGCGATGCCCGGCGTGTGCTGCCGAATGCCCACCGGAGCATTTTACGCGTTCCCGAATGTGAGTGGGCTGCTCGGAAGGCAGAGCCCAGGCGGACCCATCCTCACTCCGACCGATCTTGCAAGCTACCTGTTGCAGGAATTCAAGGTCGCCGTAGTTCCCGGTGAGCCGTTTGGAAGCATCCAGCATATTCGACTGTCGTATGCGACCAGCATGGAGACGATAGTCCGGGGAATGGATCGCCTCGATGCAGCATTCAAGCAGCTTACCTAGCAGGATGCTCAAAAAGGTCGTTCAGCAAGGCCGCAGCGAGTGAAGGGCCGAGGAGGTACAGACCGCACTTCGTGTGGGCCGTTCGCCCTTTGAATAGATCTTGGCGAACGGAAAAGCCCCTCCAGTGATTCCGATATCCGAGAGGCTCTCCTCCGTACGTTGAGGGTCTGAACGATGCGAGAACGCTGCATGGGAACAGGCGCGTCTCGGCGCGCCGGGGTCGGGCGGGTGAGAAGGGCGACTTTTTCAGCATCCTGCCAGCAGGAGGAAACGATTCGTGCCAATCTACGAGTACCAGTGTGAAGACTGTACTGATAAGTTTGAGGTCAAACAAAGTATGAAGGACGACCCCCTTACCACCTGCCCGCGATGCGGGAAGCGTGTACAGCGACTTATTTCATCGCCCGCCATCATGTTCAAGGGCAGCGGGTGGTACGTGACGGACTACTCCGACAAAATGAAGCCTTCCTCAGACAGTGAAGTACCAGCACCCGTTGATGGAGAGAAGAAAGAGACGGCGCCAACCAGGTCCGACCAGACGACGGCCACGGCTCCCTCTACTCCAGCTCCTTCCCCCGCGTCGACGCCGGCAAGCACCCCGCCGAGCACGACCTCAAACACCTCAAGCACAAAGACGACGCCGTCATCTACGAACACCAAATAGACGGCAGAGACGAGGCAGGCTAGTGCGTGCCTGTGGATTTGGCCGGTGCTTTCTTCTTGGCCGGAGTCTTCCGCTTGGCCTTTGCGGAAGGCTTGACAGCGCCGGCTTTCGGCGT
>DASQFV010000251.1:0-6943 GCA_035632975.1 Nitrospiraceae bacterium | reverse complement strand
CCGGTTCTCGTAAGAGAGTGGGAGTTCGACCCTCCCTCTGGGCACCATCAGTTCACAGCGTGGCAACAGGATTGGCGCGGGGTTTGTCCGTTCAGGTGGTGGTCGGATTGTGCGCGAATCCGAATCAAATTAACTCACAGATCTCCAGTTGACATGTCCGAGTAGGTGGCCTATATTCCTCAGATTAGAGTGATGAAGACGCTTAAAAGTCATGCTGTTGGTCCCATCTTGGTGTCCGTCATTTCCCTTCATCCTCTAATTCTCATCTCACCAAGGAGGCAGCACATGCGTAACGTGTTGGCAATAGGAGCAGCAATTCTTGTTGTCGGTGCTGCGAGTATGTCATTCGCTCAGGAGCGCTTGCAGACGAACCAATCCGGAATGGGCGTGGGTGAAGGAGTTGGCGACGTATCGGGGTCGAGTACTCGCGTGACCACCTTTGATCGAACCCAGTTCCTCGATCGGTTGTCGCAGGCGGAGACGATGTTTGGCCGTGTGATCGGTCTCGATCTTCCGGGCAAGAAAATGCATCTCGAGGGCGGTGGAAGCTCCCACGATGAGGGGCGTGCAGGCGGTGGCGCGATGAACTACCGCACGGTGTATTTTGATGACAAGACTAATTACGATCAGGTTCGTATTCTTGAGACTGGTGACGACGTGACCATTCAGGCGATCGAGGAAACAAGTGCGAGCCAGCCGTTCGGCACTGGCCGTAAAATTGTCCGTGAGATTACCGTCATTCGAGGTAATGAGAAACTTGCTGGTTTCGGCGGACTCGGACAGCGCCCAAACCCGGCGACCGAGCGTGGGATTAACACAAATAGTGGCTCCACCACCGGTGGCATTGGTGGTTCTGTGCTTCCCGGAAAGATCGATTCTGGTATCACCAGCCCGGTTGGTGAATACACCGGTGCTGCCCCCTGCTGGCAGTGTGAACCACAGCCTGGATGGGGCAATGCAGTCGGCAACAAGTCAGACTACGGGACGGACTACACCAAGCCAAACTTGGTCAAGGGTCTGAACTAAGTCGAGACACATTCCGTGAGGGTATGAGAAGGGGCAGCGCATCGCTGCCCCTTCTTTTTGTGTCCACCATGCCATTCCACCCGGTGCAGTGCTTGCAGGGCCGCCGACTCCTTGTTAGGATTTGTTTCCAGCCTGCGCAGGGGCGGAAAAACTATCCTGGTTTGTTTTGTTAACTGGTCTATTTGGTTTATCTGGTTAGTATCGTTTTAATCAAAAAACCAGGCAAACCAAATAGACCAGTTAACAAAACAAACCAAATAATGGAGAGGAAAACACGAGAGTGATTGGTCAACCGGACGCCGAGTTGGATTTACGGGGAGTAATTTGCCCCTATAACTTCGTCAAAACGAAGTTGAAACTGGAAGCGATGGAACAGGGACAGATCCTGTCAGTGCTGTTGGACGATGGCGACCCGATTCGGAATGTCCCTCGCAGCGTGAGTAATGAAGGGCACACCATCCTTTCGGAAGATCGCGTCGAAGGGTCCTATCGAGTGATCATCCGCCGCCGTGAAGATGAGTAGTTTTTCGATCCTACCCCATACCCTTCAATGACAATCGTCACCGCTGAGTCCTTCGGCACTGGTCCTATCTGATCGAGCAGCTCACCCGGCTTCCCGCGCGCGAGAGTTTCTATGCTGGTTGTGAGATTCATGGCGACGGCAATCTGTCTGGTGGGGAGTATCTGCGCCAGGACTTTCAGCAGCCCTGTGAGGGCTCCGGGATCTACACAGAAGACGAGGGTCCTTCGTTCTTTGCGGAGTCGGAAGAGGTATTGTCCGAGACGGCGACTAGATGAGGGAATATGTCCCTCAAAGATGATTGTATCACTAGAAAATCCGGAGATTGCCGGTGCTGCCGTTATGATAGAGGGACCAGGAATGACCTTGACCGGGATTCCTGCTTGATGGGCAGCCGCCACAAACAGACTGCCTGGGTCGTAGATGACCGGAGTGCCGTTGTCTGAGACGAGGGCAACATCCTGTCCCTGCACGAGCCGATGCAGCAGGAGCCGTACCTTCTCGTGGCGTTGGAACGGGCCGTAGCTTGTGATTGTTGCGGTGATGCCGTGATGGGCTAGGAGCGCCTGGGTCACGCGAGGGTCCTCTGAAGCAATAACCGTAACGTGGCGCAGCGTGGCAAGGGCCCGAAGGGTGATGTCATCAGGGTGGCCAATGGGCGTGCTGACGACATAGAGGGTGCCGGGAGGGTTTGACAGGGTTGTCCGGCCTTCCACTCCGCGATCGTTCGGTTGACTCCCATCCCGCGCCATCGATATAATTCACCCCTTAATGCCAGCCTATTTGTCCTGAAAAGTTGAGAGGATAGACCTCTATGGCCGCCATGTTTTTCGTGGTCACGATGGCCCTGTATTTTGCGGCCACCGTTTCCTATCTTGCCTACTTGCTCTGGCCTACGGAAGCCCTGTCGAAGGTCTCACTGGGAATAACGGCGGTCGGGTTTACCTCACATTCGATCGCATTGGTCGCACGGATGATCGGGGAGGCGGACGTCTCGCAGCCAGGGTTCCATGAAGCCCTGTCATTTTCTTCCTGGGTGTTGATTTTGGTCTTTCTCGTCGTGGAGTTTCGCCACCGTCTGCACGTGATTGGCTCGTTCATCGTCCCCCTTGCACTGATCTCGCTGGTTTTTGCCGCGGCCTTGCCGGAAACCGCTCCGACGCTCACGCCGGTGTTTCGAACGTTGTGGGTCCATGTCACACTGAGCATGCTCGGTACCGTGGGGTTTGCCATCGCCTTTGTGGCTGGTGTCATGTATCTGATTCAGGATGGACTTCTCAAGTCCAAACGTTTTAATGTCCTCTATTCAAAGTTGCCCGCCCTGGATTTTCTCGACCATTTGAATCAACAGTCGATCGTAACGGGGTTTCCGCTGCTCACGCTCGGCATCATTACTGGTGCGCTGTCCGCCGAGTTCTCTCGGGGGTCGTATCTGAACTGGAATCCCGAGCAAACATGGGCGTTGGTGACGTGGGTGTTCTACTTTGTCGTACTGATGGGACGACTGACGGTGGGCTGGAGAGCCAAACGAGCGGCGTATCTCACGATTATCGGATTTGCCGGGGTTATTCTGACCCTCATCGGCGTAGTCCTCAAGAGTCACGGACCGGTGTCTTGATATGCACATTGTCGTTGTCGGGTTGAGCCACAAGACCGCCCCGGTCGAAATCCGGGAGAAACTTGCGGTCCCTGAGAGCCGGATGGGCGAAGCCTTGACCCGTCTCTGTTCGTATCAGGGGGTGCGGGAAGGGATATTACTGTCGACGTGCAATCGTGTTGAGGTCTATGCCGTCGTCGATGAGATCGAATCAGGGTATGGACGAATCCAGGATTTCCTGGCTGATGCCCACCTTTCGCTGTCCTCGGAGCAACTGACTCCCCATATGTACTGGCACGAGGGGGATCGGGCGATCAGCCATTTGTTTCGGGTGGCCTCCAGCCTCGACTCCATGATCGTGGGCGAGTCGCAGATTCTGGGCCAGATCAAAGAGGCCTTCGAGGTTGCGCTCACGCACAAGGCGACCGGCATCATTCTGAACAAGGTCGTGAAGAAAGCGATTTCCGTCGCCAAGCGGGTGCGGACGGAAACGAAAATTGCCGAGATGGCGGTGTCGGTCAGCTATGCCGCGGTCGAATTAGCCAAAAAGATCTTCTCGGACTTAGGCGAGAAGACGGTGCTGTTGGTGGGGGCGGGGGAGATGGCCAAGTTGGCGGCGAGACATTTCATTGCCAACGGTGTCCGGCATGTGCGGGTGACGACCAGGAATCCGCACCATGCGCTGGAATTGGCAAACCGGTTTGGCGGCACCGCGGTCGCTTTTGAGGAGTTTCGGGAGGACATGGCTTCCGCCGATATCGTCTTGGTGTCGACCGGTGCCGCACATTATCTCGTGAGCGAGGATGATGTGCAGCGCTCGGTCAAGCAAAGGATGAATCGTCCGATGTTCTTAATCGACATTTCGGTCCCGCGCAATATCGATCCGGCGGTGCGGCATGTGGACAATGCCTTCCTCTTCGACATCGACGATTTGAAGACGCGGGTTGAACAGAATCGCGGGGAGCGCTTAAACGAAGCTGAGAAAGCCGAGCGGATGGTGATGGATGAAGTCGGGATTGTGCGGCAATGGCTCCAGTCGCTCGAGGTCACTCCCACCATTGTGGCACTCCGTGCGCGGATCGATGATATCAAGCAGGCCGAGCTCGACAAGACCTTGGGGCGATTGGCGAATCTGTCCGCGCAGGAGCGTGAACTGGTCGAGGCGATGGCGTCGTCGATCGTCAATAAGCTCATTCACAATACAATGGTGACGCTCAAGGCTGAGGTGAATTCCTCTGAGGGGGCTGCCTTTGTCGAGGCGGCGAGACGGTTTTTCAGTCTCGCCGACCCTGCGGTCTCCAATGTCAAGGGGAATGCGACGTCTGTCTCGGAAACATGTCATTCGTCACAAGAAGATATTCGGGGTGTTGAAGAGGTGACTCCGAGAAGGGGTTCGAAGACGCCGGATCGTTAGCAGGATGCTGAAAAATCCCGCGAGTGTTAGAAGACCGTTATCGGGTCTATCTGGTCTGTCTAGTTTGTCTGGTTTTTTGGTTGAAAGAAACTAACCAGATGAACCAAATTAACCAGATAGACCAGTGATCGGGTTGCCACGTTTTATACCCCGTATCATGATGTGAGTCGGTGAAAGGGAGCCATGTTGAACGTCGGCCATGAACGATCGACCGTCGTACTTGGAACACGCGGCAGCAAGCTGGCGGTGCAGCAGAGCGAGTGGGTACAGGGACAGTTGCACGCGCTGGCTCCGCATGTGACGGTGACGTTGCGGAAGATCCAAACATCGGGAGACAAGATTCTTGACGTTCCGCTGGCCCAAATTGGCGGGAAGGGACTGTTCGTAAAGGAGATCGAGGAAGCGCTGTTGAGCGGCGAGATCGATCTGGCGGTGCATAGTATGAAAGATGTGCCCACGGAGTTGCCCGAGGGATTGGCCATTCTCTGTGTGCCACCACGCGAGGATCCTCGGGATGCTCTGATTAGTCGTGACGGGCGGTCGTTCATGGACCTTCCTTGTGGCGCCCGGATCGGGACCAGCAGCCTGCGCCGCCAATCACAGCTCCTGCATGCCAGGCCTGATATCACGATTGCCATGTTGCGCGGGAACTTGGATACCCGTCTGAAGAAATTACGGGAGGGACAGTTCGACGCCATCGTGCTTGCCGTAGCCGGGCTCCGGCGATTGGCCTGGGCCCATGAGATTACGGAATATCTTGCGCCGCAGATTAGTTTGCCTGCCATTGGCCAGGGGGCGCTGGGCATCGAGGGCCGGCGAGACGATCTCTTTATTCGTTCACTGTTGAGTGGCTTGGACCATGAGCCAAGTAGGACAGCCGTTCTCGCCGAACGTGCGTTGCTCCATCGGCTCCAAGGAGGCTGTCAGGTGCCGATCGCGGCGCATGCGAGCGTGGTCGGGACAGGGGTGAGACTGGAAGGATTGGTATCCAGTGTGGACGGCAAAGAGCTCATCCGCGATACCGTTGAAGGAACCATTGAGGATCCGGAGGCGATCGGAATCCAACTCGCGGATCGACTGCTCGCGCGCGGTGGCGATAGAATACTCCAAGCGATCTACGGGACGGCATGACGAAATCGGGAAGACCGGGGAAGGTCTATTTGGTCGGAGCGGGACCAGGCGATCCTGGACTCTTGACATTGAAAGGGAAGGAATGCCTTGAGGCGGCCCATGTCGTCCTGTACGACTATCTCGCCAATCCGGTCTTACTGCAGTATGCTCCGGCCACGGCACAGCGCATCTATGTCGGTCGGCGAGGACGCGGGCAGTATCAAGACCAAGCCGATATCAATCGACTGCTCATTGAACGCGCCAAGGAGGGGAACGTGGTGGTTCGGCTCAAAGGGGGCGACCCCTTTGTCTTCGGACGCGGTGGAGAAGAGGCAGAAGCGGTGGCTGCTGCAGGGGTCGACTTCGAGATTGTGCCTGGTGTGACGGCAGCGGTCGCGGTTCCTGCCTATGCAGGCATTCCGGTGACCCACCGAACGTTGGCTTCCACGGTCACGTTTGTGGCCGGTCAAGAAGATCCCACCAAGGCGGCGGCCTTCTTGGAATGGCCCAAATTGGCCAGCACATCAGGGACGCTGGTGTTCATGATGGGCATGAAGAATCTGCCTTCGATCGCCAGACAGTTACTGTCGGAGGGACGGTCGCCCGACACGCCGGTCGCGGCGATCCGTTGGGGGAGTAAAGCCGATCAACAGACCATCGTGGGGACATTGGTTGATATTGTCGCGAAAACGGAAGCCTCACAGCTCGAACCGCCGACGGTGATCGTCGTAGGTGAGGTCGTGCGATTGCGAGGACAGCTGAATTGGTTTGAAACCAAGCCGCTCTTTGGGAAACGGGTCGTGCTGACCCGCGCACAGGAGCAGGCGAGAGAATTTTCCCAGCTACTGGCGGCCTATGGCGCGGAGCCGGTTGAAGTTCCGACGATTCAGATCGTGCCTCCGGCCAGTTGGCAGGCAATCGACGACGCGGTGACTCGTCTCAGTACCTATCGATGGCTCATTTTTACCAGCGTGAACGGGGTGAGGCCCTTCATGGACCGGCTCCATGCGGCTGGGAAAGATGCGCGCGCGTTGGCGAACCTTCGCCTGTGCGCGATTGGACCAAGAACTGCGCAGGAGCTGGGAACCTATGGGCTGACTCCGGATGTCGTTCCAACCGAGTTTCAGGCGGAGGGTGTGATCGCCGCATTGGCCCATGCGGGAATCCGTGGGAGCCGCGTATTGATCCCACGCGCCGAAGTCGCTCGCGAAATCTTGCCGGAACAGTTGCGTGAGTTAGGGGCAACCGTCGAGGTGATTCCTGTCTATCGCACGAT
>DASQFV010000250.1:0-3671 GCA_035632975.1 Nitrospiraceae bacterium | reverse complement strand
GTCTAACGGGAGGTGTGCGATGAGTGGAAGAGAGCAGGTCGAGGACATGTGGACGATGCGGAGCAGGAAACACTGGCACCGAGGCTCCCTTGCCTCGCGCCTCATGCCTCGCGCCTGCGGTGGAGCCGCCGGTTTTACGTTCATCGAGATCATGGTCGTGGTGGCCATTCTCGCGATCCTCGCGGCTTTGGTTGTCCCTCGTATCATGGGACGGACCGATGATGCCAAGCGTACGGCCGCAAAAGTTCAAATTCGAAATATCGAAGGGGCCTTACAGCTCTATAAGCTCGACAACGGTATCTATCCCACGACTGAACAAGGTTTGAAATCCTTGGTCGAAAAACCTTCAGTCGGGGTGATCCCGAAGAAGTGGAAGCTCGGCGGTTATCTTCCAAAACTTCCGGAAGATCCCTGGGGAAACCCTTACAAGTATCTGAGTCCCACTCAGAGTACCGGTCTGAGTCCCGGGCAGAGTTCCAGTCTGAAGGGTGAGTACGAGGTTATCTCCCTCGGAACCGATGGCGAAGTGGGTGGCCAAGGCATCAATGCCGATATAACCAACTGGAATCTGGATAAGGACTAGCAGGATGCTGAAAAAGTGGCGGGGTAGCTGGGACGATCCCCTCGCTCGCGCAACGCGCGGCCTCAGAAGGTCCTCGTTGGACGCGCGCAGATGGGATCATCCCAGCCACCCCTTTAAAAGGGATAGTCCGCTGTGGCCTCACTGGACAGAGCGCTTGAGACTCCTGCGGTATAGTCTTTTGTCATCCGGTGAAACACACCGGTCGCGCAGGTCTCCCCTTTCGCGCTCGTCCCGCGCCTCACGTCTGACGCCTCACGCCTTACGGTCCTCACGTGGATTCACCATCCTGGAAATCATCATTGTGCTGTTCTTGCTCGTCGGTTTGCTGGGAATCATCCTGCCACGAATTTCGCTGGAAGAAAATTTGGGCTCTGTTGGCCGGCGGATGGTCGGGACTGTGCGATCCCTGCAGAGCCTGGCCATGTTGACCCAGAAGACGGTCCGCCTATACGTTGATATCGATCGCGGGGTCTACTGGCCGGTAATTCTGGATGGGAACCAAGAAAAGGTACCGATCGATCCCACCTGGTCCACGCCGTTGAAACTCTCTGAGACCATTCGCTTTTCAGATATTCTGGCAGGTCAGGGGAAAAAAGAATCCGGTCGGGTCGATCTGTTCTTTTACCCCACTGGAAGGATCGATCCGGCAACGATGCATTTGGTGGATGCGCGCAACAACATTCTGGCCATTGCCATTGAGCCGGTCACAGGAGCGATCCGCATGAGCGATGAGCGGATTGAGCCCCCCAAGCCACTCATAATTCCCGATCGTGTGAGACCGTTGCTACAGACCGCGGGGGCAGTGAGGTAATAGAGTGTTCTATGGCGAGTGAACGGGGTTTCACGCTATTGGAAGTATTGATCGCGCTCGGCATTCTCGCGCTGGCGCTGCCGATCCTATTGGGACTTCGCAATTGGGATCTCGACCTCCATGCGAGAGCCAAGGAACTCACGGCTGCCACGATCCTCGCGCAGGAAAAGTTGATCGAGACGGAGCTGGGGACGCCCTTGCCCATCGGTGAATCAGGTGGAGAATTTCTTCCGACTCCCCTGGGATCGCTAGCCACCGCAGAAATCACGAATCGCCCGTTGAATTATCGGTGGAAGCGGATTGTGTCACCTACGCCATTGCCAATCGTGCGTGAAGTGAAGATTCAGGTCTTATGGCCACGAGGGACAACGGAAGAGATGGTCGAGGTCAGCACCTATGTCTTTTCGACGAGCGCCACAGCGTTCTGAGGGCGGTTTTACCCTGGTCGAGGTCCTGCTGGCGGTGTCTTTGGTCGCCATGATGGCCACCTTGGTCTTTGGGTCCCTCTATGTCACGATGAGTGCGATTGATGCTGCACGAGCGAACTCGGCCGATGCGCAGATCGTTCGAAGCACGTTGCGCGTGATGATCGATGAGCTGTCGTTCGGTGTGGGTCCCGCGACCGTTCCTTGGATGGGAATCAACGGCCAGCAGGGCGGTCAGCCGGCTGATTCAGTCGCCTTTCTCACTATGGGCCAGTTTCGAGGGTCGGAGTCGACCAAAGACACCGAGATAGTTCGTATCGTCTACACCAGAGAAGGTGATCGGCTCCTCCGATTCGTGCGCAGGAATCTCTACGGGCTGACGGACGAGTCTGTCGAGCAAGTCGAGCTGGCCACCAAGGTCAAAGGGTTCAACGTGCGCTATTACGACAGCAAGAGCCGTCTCTGGCTGGATGAGTGGGATGGTCGTGGGCGATCCGGGCCACCGAAAGTGCTCTTGATCGAGCTGACGGTGCTCCAAGAGAATGCGGAACTCCAGACCGTCCGCCAGTGGGTGGCAGTGGGGGCCTCATGATGACGTGGCGGTTTGCCTGGCCGGAGACTCTGAGGCTGAAAGGCCCGCTGGGCTGGGGGCTGGCGTCGCTGGCCTGCTTCATCCTATTTCTGCTCCTGACTTTTCCCTACGGCCCGCTCCAAAACCGGCTGTTGACCGAAGTCAATCGGGCGAGTGGATGGGAGGTTCGTGCCGCGGATTGGTCGGTGGGCCTTCCCATGGCCATTGAGTGGCGTGATGTCGTCCTTGCTGGACCGACGATCGGGGTGATCCCAGTTGAAGCCGTGCGGACAACAATTGGAGTCTTTCGGGCATTTTTAGGGCAACTGGTGATAGACTACGCCGTCCAGCTGCCCGGAGTGGCGCAAGCGGGATCTGGACGAGCCACGGGATCTCTGACCGCGGCCTCGTGGTCTTTACTGGGTCCTGTTGCCGTCAAAGGCCATCTCCAGCAGATGGATCTTGCGACAGTCTTGAAACCCTACGTGAGCCGAGGGACAGTCCAGGGAGATTTCATGCATCGATGGGACAGTGCACAAGGTGCCTCTGCTGCCCTCAAAGGGGAAGGGACCGTGAAGGTCGAAATCAAGGATCTCGTAGTCGAACGGATCGCTGCCGGCACCTCCTCGATTCCCTCGCTCACGTTCGGTCTCATCCAAGCCGCGCTCGCGTGTCACGATGGCGCATGCGACGTCACGGAATTGAAGGGAGACGGCGTAGATGGATCGTTTACAGCCCAAGGACGTATGATGTTGCGGCAGCCGCTGCAGCAGAGCCTTTTGGATCTCACGGTCACCGTGATTCCCGGTGCCGGGTTTGCTCAAAAAGCGGCGAGCCTCTCGTTGCCGCCGTTCCAGCCTGGGACCCCTTTGACATTTAAACTGGTGGGGCCGATCATGACCGCGAGAATGGCGCTCTAACGGGAGAAAACTGTTATTGGGTTTATTTGGTTTGTCTGGTTTGTCTAGTGTTACGGTTGAACGAAACGGAAACCAACCAGATGAACCAAACCAACCAGATGAACCAGACAAACCTGGCTCGTGGCGAGGATGAGGAGTGAACAGAGTTGTCGATGATTGCTGAATGTGTCGGGCTCGATATCGGACAGACGGCCTTCAAGGCCGTGCGCTTTCGCCGCCGCCTGACAGGGCGTGAATCGGTGGAATATTTCCACCTGCCCGTTCCCTATGGACGCCAGGAACACACCGAGCCGGCGCATCGCTCGGCCATGCTCAGAAATTTCCTCTGGCAACATGGTTTGTATGGCAGCGGAGAGATTGT
>DASQFV010000249.1:0-3114 GCA_035632975.1 Nitrospiraceae bacterium | reverse complement strand
TCACTGTCCGGCACACTTGTTCGCACAGTCCGCATCCGACGCAACGTTCAGTCGTCACAACAAGACGCTGCGTGCCAAAATCCATCGATAAGGCATCCGTGGGACATTGAGATGCGCAGGCATGGCACCCCTGCCCTGCCGTGCAGATTCGGTGCGAGACAACCGCGAGACCCATTCGTATCCGCGCGCGTCCTTCGACAGGGAGCAACGCCTCGGTGGCACAGGCCGCAATGCAGGGTACATCCTCGCAGAGATAGCACGGCATCTGATCCGCAAAAATCACCGGTGTCCCGTTCTGCGGATGGAACGTAATCGACCCGTACGGACAGACCTTGGCGCAGTCGCCGCACTTTGTGCATCGCTCCAAAAAGAGTGCCTCGTCAGCGGCACCGGGAGGACGCAACCAATCCGTCCGCACCGGTGATGGAGCAGGTTGTTCCGGCACAACCTCTTGGTGTTTGGCAAATTCCTGTGCCGCTTTGGCAACGGAAACGACAGAATCCTTGAGGAAGTCGCGACGTCTGTATGGTGAATCAGTAGCCACAGTGGTGCCCCGTTACATGACGCCGTCAGCGCGCAACTTGTAGACCTCGACGCAGCGGTCGCAGGCCCCGAATTCGATATCCCAGCCAGGGTGATTCTCGCGGATGAAATCGAGTACATAGGTCTCGATCTTGTTGCCCATATCCTCGACCCATGAATAGGTCGGGAACCGGCACAGAGGACAGGGAAATCCCGGCATCAACATGACCTTATTTTCCGTCTCCGGAACCTCGCCCCCCTCGACATCCACGGCACGGTCCATCACGCGCAAGGTGTCCGACGCCATCTCGATCAATTCCGAGTGAGTAAAGAAACTCGTCTGCCACAACCCTTCGAACACCGATTTCAATTGCGGCGCGGGAATCTTGCGATACCAGGAACGAAACTCTTTGAACCGGTCTTCCTTCCTCAGCATCGGCTCTTTGCCGGATACTGTCAGCCGACTATCCACGGTGAGACTCCACAAGATCCGATAGCGTTGGAGAATGAGGGTTTCCTCGCCTGGATTTTGCCCGACCTTGGTATCCGGATCGTACCCAAAGACCGGATCCAGCATGTCCGAGATATGCAACAACTCATGGCGGCAATAGCGCGTGAGCGCAGGATCGTAAAATCGCCGTGGGATAAGCTTTATCCCGACGCCTTTCAACCCTTTTTCTTCGAACTCTCGAGCGAGCTCGTGTTCGACGGATCCCCACTTCCTGAGAATATCGACGCCTTCCTGATCTTCCTTGAGCACCCCCTTGACAAGCACGATTCCGACTCGCTCCTTCACCAAAGGATATTCGTTGAAGGCATCGCGGATGATATCGGAAAACCCCCAAGTCCCGAACATATACTGGTAGAGCTTCTTGAACTCACTCTCACGATCATCGAGCGTAAACTTCTCATAGATCGGGTCGGCTAGTTCGTGGAACTCTTTATAGTAGGTGGGGTCGCCCTCCCGTTCCGTCTTTTCGACGAACGAGTCAATGACCTCTTGCAGCAAAGCGGGCTGAAAACGAAGTTCCATAACCGTCCTTGGGAGCGCGCTAGCAGGCTTCGGAAAAACTCGGTTTGTACCCAATACTCTGTTGGAATCTTGAAGATAGTGCCGATGTCACATTAAGCTCAGGATGCTCAAAAAGGCTACGGTTCTCACCCGCCCAGCCCCGGCGCGCCAAGACGCGCCGTTCCGCAGGCACGGCCGCAGCGAGCGAAGAGGCGAGGAGGTACCAACCGCACTTCGTGTGTGCCGTTCGCCATAACAATGGATCTAGACGAACGGAAAACCCCCTTTAGTGCTTCCGATCTCCGAAGAGTTTCCTCTCAACGTTGAGCCTCTGAGTGACGCGAGAACGCCGCTGGCGGACTTTTTCAGCATCCTGCTAGCCTGCTTGACTTGATGACAAAGCTTCTCTTACGATCACCCAAGCCGAAACCAATTATACTGGGCGAAGCCGCCGGTTGGCAATCAAGCCTGTCGCCGTAGGCTGTGCAACATCCGTGAATCGTTAAACGTGAAAGGTTACAGAGGAAGAGCGCTCGGCAATCCTAAGTTTTACGTTTCACCTTTTACCTTTCACGGTTCCTGCTAGCCGTAAGGATGAACATGGCCGATCAAATTGCTTCCCAACTTGCCCCCGTTCCCTCCCCGCTCACACCATCGTCGTCGGGAACGGGCACCGCACCAGTCGATTTCCTCGAATACTGGAGGATCGGGGCACGGGAGCTGACCACGTTTCGCGGCCATTCGCATGGAGTCTGGTCGGTGGCCTTCGCCCCGGACGGGTTGACCCTCGCCAGCGGAGGAGTCGACCGGCTCGTCCGCATGTGGGATATTGAAACCGGACGCCTCCTGCGCTCACTCAGGGGACACACGGCAGATATCCGATCCGTCGTCTTCACGCCGGATGGCCAGACGCTGGCCACTGCCAGCGAGGACCGTACCATCCGGCTGTGGAACCCGAACACCGGCGAATCGAAGAAGCTCCTCTTCACACGCTATGACCACAATGTCGTCAGCCTCTCTCTCTCACCAGACAGCCTCATGTTGGCACGCGGCAGCCACAATAAAGACATCAAGATCTGGGAAGTCACGACCGGCACCGAGCTCATGACCCTCCTCGGCAAGGACCAATACGACCACCACTGGTCGGTCTGTGTCGCCTTTTCGCCGGACGGGATGCACCTCGCCAGTGGAACAGATATCGGCAAGATCAAACTCTGGGAAGTGTTACCCAGCGGAGAGGAAAAAATCCTGCATAACGGACACTGGAAACAGCACGACGATGATACCAGTGAAACACGCGGGTACTTTGTCGAAGACGACGGTGGATTTCAAAAGCCGATGGACTATTGGATCGGCGCGATGGCCTTTACCCCCGATGCCAAACTGCTCATCACCGGGAGCCGTGACCAGACGATCAAGTTGTTCGACATGCCACACGTGGCAGAACAACGGACGCTGAAAGGCCACACCGCCTGGGTGCGCTCGCTCGCCGTCACTCCGGACAGCAAGGTGCTCCTCAGCGCCAGCGACGATGCAACGATTCGGTTTTGGGACCTGTCGAACGGCCGCTGCTTCAGAAC
>DASQFV010000248.1:0-3667 GCA_035632975.1 Nitrospiraceae bacterium | reverse complement strand
GCTGGTGGCCGGAGATCGTCGCGCGACCGCCGGCAACATGGTGATGTACGATCGCACGGACAAGGTATTGGAGATCGATCGGCACAGTGTGATGGCGATTGCCGGGGTCCCGGCGACGGCCTATGAGATGGTGCGCGTCCTGGAACATTCCTTCAAATACTACCGGAGAACGCAGCTGCAAGAATTGAGTTTCGACGGCAAACTTCGCGCGGTCTCCAATCTCTTGAAGGACAATGTGCCCGCGGCGTTGGCCGGGACGGGCGCTGTGGTCCCTGTGTTTGCCGGCTACGATGTGGAGCAGGGCTCGGCCAAGATCTATTTCTACGATATCCTCGGGGCGGAGTTTGAAGGCGTGGAGTATGCCGTATCCGGGTCCGGTTCCCCCACGATCCGAGGGATCTTGCACTATCTGAATACGTGGGGCGAGCAGCCCCTCAGTACGCTGCCAGAAGAACAGGCGATGGTTCAGGCTTTACGATTACTCACGAGCGCGGCGGAGTTCGATTCGGCGACCGGCGGTGTTAACCGTGAGGCGAGTTTGTACCCCGTGATCAAGTTGATTACCGGGGCCGGTGTGCAGACGGTGCCGGAGGCGACATTGAAACCCCTCTATGAGTCACAGGTGGTGCGCTATGTATGAAGAGCCCTATCGCTGGGTGGAAGCAGTCGGCAATCGGCGACAGTATCTCGACGAACAGTTCAAACAGGGGAGCCCGGTTGTCGCGCTGACCTATGATGGAGGCATTCTTCTGGCGACGGTGAGCAAGGGGACCGCGAAGCTTTATGAGATTTACGATCGACTTGCATTGGGTGGGATGGGGCATCCCACGGATTTGGAAAAGCTTCGCTTCAGTCTGCTCGAAATGGCGCATGTCGAAGGCTTCAACCGCTCGCCGTCTGATGTGACGGGATCGAGACTGGTGAAAAACGGTATTGCTCCGGTGATTAAGCAGGCCTTCGAGGAAGTATATAAGGCTCCGTTCATCGTGCGCATTCTGGTGGCCGAGTTGGGACTGAAACCGGAGAAGGACGCGCTCCTGACGATCAACTACGATGGCACGTTTGAGGAAGCGACCGGTTGTTCGGTCTTGGCTGCCACTCCGGCTGTTCAGGCCAAGATGATGTCCTATCTCAAGGAACAGATGCTCGTGACGCTCTCATTGGAGCAGGCGTTGGATCTGGCGCTGCGTACCTGGGCGATCGGTTCGTTAGCGCATCAACAGGATGAGGCAGACCAACAGGCTGAGGTCAAGCCACCGACAAGTGGAGCGGGCTCATCTGCCGGCGCAACCCCAAGCAGTGACACCTTGCTCGCACAAGTACGGGGCATTACCGGTGAACGGACGATCGAATGTGCTGTCCTCGATCGCCAGGCTCCCGGTACCTCCAAGTATCGGTCGCTCAAGCCGGCAGATCTCTCACGCCTCCTGCCGAAGGCGCTTCAATCCGTCGTGGCGAACTGAGATGCTGAACCGTATTTTCGGACTTGAAACCGAATACGGACTCTTGGTGAATCAAGACCAGCCTGATCATTCCCCCACCTGGTTTGCCCACAAGATTCGAGACCATCTCTTTCATGTCCAACGGCGGGGCGTTCTCGATCTGCACCACCGAGGACATGATGAACCGCCCGGCAACGGAGGATTTCTTACCAACGCCGGGCGGATGTATCTCGACATGGGACATCTGGAGTGGGCCTCGCCGGAGTGTGAGTCTCTCAGTGATGTGGTGGCCGCCGACCGCGCCGGCGATCAGTTGCTGCAGGATGCGATTCAAGACCTCGGTCTGGCCGACGCGGTTTCGTTGATCAAGAACAATGTGGATCATGAAACCGATGCGACCTTTGGATCGCACGAAAACTATCTCGTCTCGCGACGTTTTCCCTTTACGCGGCGCGGCCTCGGGCCCTTGGTGACCTTTCTGGTCACCAGACAGATCTTTACGGGGGCCGGACGTGTCGGCGCGGCAGGTCCCCAGGACGCTTGGATTCAGATGGACCGACTCATCGTCCCTCGAGGAGCGAACTATCGCCACACGCAGCACCCTGTCCTCCCGTTTCAGCTCTCTCAGCGCGCAGATTACATCGTGAATGACTTTTTCGAATGGGTGCAGCAGAATCGCGCCATCGTGAATACCCGAGATGAACCACTGGCCGACCCGAATCAATACCGCCGTATTCACCTTCTACTGGGGGATTCAAACATGGCCGAGGTGGCGACGGCCTTGAAGTTGGGCACGACTGGGCTGGTCCTTCAACTGATCGAAGAGGGCCATGCGCCGCTCGATCTTGAGATCCATGAACCGGTTGAAACCATGCAGGAACTGTCACAGGATCAGAACCGACGATGGATCGTTCGGCTGGAGTCAGGGAAAACGATCTCCGCGATCGACATTCAGGAAGCGTTTCTGGCGGCGGCGCAAGCGCACTATCGGGGACAAGACGACGAAACCGATTGGGTACTCGATCAATGGGAAGCGGTCTTGCAAGATCTCCGCGGGGACTACCAGACGCTGGTGGGCCGGGTCGATTGGGCCTCGAAGTTGTGGCTGCTCGAAACCTTTCGCGAGGCGGAACAGACAACGTGGGCAGACCCTGCACTGAAGAGTCTTGATCTGGAGTATCACAATCTCCATCAAGGCAAGGGGCTTTATTATGGTCTCATGGAAGAAGGGCGGGTTCCACGACTCACCACGGACAAGGCGATTGCCTTGTCCATGGACCATCCACCACGCAACACCAGGGCGTTTGGGCGTGGTGAACTCGTTCGTCATTTGCTGGACTGTGGACCTCCGGATGAACCAGCTGATCCCAAGCCGGAAGAACGGTTTTCTCCCTCGTATGTGATCAACTGGTCGATCTTCCAACTGCGCGGTCACGCGCCCTTTCCCATGCCAGATCCGTTCAAGACTTACGTGCAGGAAGTGCGTGCCCATCTTCAAACAGTCTGACCGGGTTGGCCGGTGCGCATCCTCTTCACATCCGCTCTTGCAAGAAATCTATAATCCTATTCTCTGCCCAGTAGGAATCTTCCCCGTTCTGTGGCCAGTGAATGAACCCGCAATGTCCCCCGTGGCGAGGCGCGATCACCCGAATCTTCGGGTGGCGCTGAATCAGCGGCACAGTAAACATCGAGTAGGGAATGAAGGGATCATCTTGTGCTGTGATGATGAGGGTGGGAACGGCGATGGAATCGAGCACATGACGTGCGCCTGCGCGATCGTAGTAGTCGGCTCCACTGGCGTACCCTCCGTCCGGGGCTGTGTAGCGGTCGTCGAATTCGCTGATCCAGGCGATGCCATCGAGTTCCTTGAGATCCCACTTGCCGGGGAAGAGCTCGGCCTTTCGGCGCAGTCGTGCCTTCAAGCCCACGAGAAAATGTCTGTGATAGATCCAGTTGCGCGGCTGCTCCAAGGCCTCGACGCATTGCGGAGGGTCGATATTCGGACAGACCGCGATCGCGCCGACCAACGCTGCTTCTGACGAGCCGGCTTCTCCGGCTGCTTTCAGTATGAGATTTCCTCCCATCGAATAGCCGACAAGCCAGATACCATCTAATCCATCCACGTGCGCCAATTCATGGACGACGGCTCGGTAGTCCTGACTCAAGCCGCTGTTGTAGAGCGTCGGCGTCAGGTGCTCGGTCCCGCCACAGGTCCGTTGATTCAT
>DASQFV010000247.1:0-5644 GCA_035632975.1 Nitrospiraceae bacterium | reverse complement strand
TGCGGCAAGCACCGATGCGGCTGTTTCATCACATGACGTCTCGATACCAAGGATGGGCCCCGGTATCCAGGTTGAGGTGGGCTGTTCAACGGTTGTAATCATGCGTTTTTTCCGATTACGCGAACTGGAACGATGAAAAATGCGTTATTCTTTAGAGCGGTTAAATAACACGGCCCTTGTGGCCGCTGACGCCACAAGGGCCGTGTCGTACTCTATGGCATTGCGCAGGTACAGGGCTGGGACATTAGACGCCAGCCATCGCCTCCTGCTCGATAAATGCCGGAGCACCGTCACGAATCACCACGCGGATCTTTCGGCACTCCTTGAATCGTCCTCTAATCATCTCTTCGGACAGTGGATCGCCGATCGCGCGCTGAATCGTCCGACGCATCGGCCTGGCTCCGTAAAGCGGTTCGTAGCCTTCTTTAATCAACCACTGCTTGACGTCGTCCTCGACCTCGATCTCCACCCCCTTATCTAAGAGACGAAGGTTGAGTTCACTCAAGAGGATGTCGAGGATACTGTAGAGATGCGTCTTGTCTAATTGATGGAAGACCACGATCTCGTCGATCCGGTTCAGAAACTCCGGGCTGAACGAGCGGCGCAATTCTCCCAACACTTCTTCCTTCTTGTGGCGCTCCTGATCGCCTTCCGTGCTCTGGAATCCGAGCGAGACCCCCTTCTGGATCAACTTGGTTCCGATATTGGAGGTCATGATGATGACGCAATTCTTGAAGTCGACTTTGCGTCCGAGGCTGTCGGTCAGCACTCCGTCGTCCAATACTTGTAGCAAGATATTGAACACATCAGGGTGGGCCTTTTCGATTTCGTCGAACAGGACCACTGAATAGGGCCGGCGCCGGACCCGTTCAGTCAATTGGCCGCCTTCTTCGTATCCCACGTAGCCCGGAGGGGCTCCGAAAAGTCGTGAACTGGTGAATTTTTCCTGATATTCGGACATATCGATCCGAATGAGTGAGTCTTCGCTATTGAAGAGGAACTCAGCTAACGTCCTTGCCAGCTCGGTTTTTCCGACCCCGGTGGGTCCCAGGAAAATAAAGGACCCGATAGGCTTCTTTGCTTCCTTCAGGCCGGCGCGTGACCGTCGAATGGCCCGGGCCACGGCGGAGATGGCTTCGTTCTGTCCGACGACGCGTTTATGGAGGAATTCCTCCATGCGCAGCAGCTTGTTAGACTCTTCTTCCTCAAGCTTGAAGAGCGGAATGCCCGTCATCTTGGAGACGACATAGGCCACCTCTTCTTTTCCGATCGTCGGCTTGTTTTTTTCTTGATTCTTTTTCCACTCGCGCTTAGATTCATCGAGGAGTTTGCGCAACCGTTCTTCTTCCTCGCGATGGCGGACGGCCTCCTCGAAATTCTGCATCGAGATGGCCAGTTCCTTTTCGCGAGAGACTTTCTTCAGCTCTTGCTCCATCGCCTTCAGATCCGACGGCAGCGCATAGGTCTGCAATTTTGCCCTTGACCCCGTCTCGTCAATCAAGTCGATGGCCTTGTCCGGGAGAAAGCGGTCGCTAATGTATCGATCGGACAGCTTGACCGCTTCGAGAATCGCCTCTTCAGAAATCTCGACACCATGATGTTCTTCGTACCGATCGCGGAGCCCTTGGATGATCAGTACCGTTTCGTCGATGCTCGGCGGCTGGACGTGAATCGGTTGGAACCGTCGCTTGAGGGCTCCGTCTTTCTCAATATGCTTTCGGTATTCATCGAGAGTCGTGGCGCCGATACATTGGATTTCTCCGCGCGACAGTGCGGGCTTGAGCATGTTGGAGGCATCGATCGATCCTTCGGCCGCCCCTGCTCCCACCAAGGTATGGAGTTCATCGATGAAGATGATGATGTTTCCGGCCTGGACGATTTCCTTCATCACGACCTTCAGCCGTTCCTCGAACTGGCCGCGATATTTCGTCCCTGCAACCAGTGAACCGAGGTCGAGTGCGATGACGCGTCGTGAGAGAAGATTATCCGGCACTTCGGACTGGACGATTCGTTGGGCCAGACCTTCCACAATGGCGGTCTTGCCGACGCCGGCTTCCCCGATGAGCACGGGATTGTTTTTCGAACGGCGACTCAGAATCTGAAGCACCCGCTCGATTTCGTCGGCTCGTCCAATGACGGGATCCAGTTGCCCTGCCTGGGCAAGCTGGGTCAGATCACGACCGAATTCATCGAGTGCCGGGGTGTTGCTCTTCCGGTCGCGCTCACGCGGGGCGGACTTCCGCAAGAATGTCACGGTCAATTGTCGGGCGGTCAGGAGATTGGCGCCTAAGCTGCGGAGGATCTTTCCGCCGATCCCTTCCTCTTCTCGGAGGAGGCCGAGTAAGAGGTGTTCACTGCCGATATGATTGTGTCCAAGGAGACGGGCTTCTTCGACCCCGTATTCGATGACCTTCTTGACCCGAGGGCTGAAGGGGATCTCCCCAAAGGTCATGGTGGTCCCCCCGCCGGGCAAATTCCGTTCAATTTCCAAACGGACTTGTTCGGTCGAAAGTCCCATCTTTTTCAAGATCATCAGGGCAATCCCGTCGGATTCACGGAGAATGGCCAAGACGAGATGCTCGGTTCCGAGGTAGTCGTTTTGATGACGCTCGGCCTCTTCCCGTGCGAGGATGATGATCTTCCGACCCTTGTCCGTGAATCGCTCGAACATCCTGCCTCCTTTTAGGTGGAGCCTATAACAAGTCTCGCGTGGGCAAACCTATCGAATAATCTGGCCTAATTCTACCTAGAAGGATTTTAAGAGTCAAGGCTACGCGACAATCGCACAAGCTAAGAACTGGAGTAGTAGGAATACGTGTGGTGAAGGCTTGACGTTTTCTGATTCGTTGACTTCAAAAGAACCCTCCCGATACAATCCCGCACATTTTCACCGATAACTCAAATGGAGTCACGACAAGGTTGCATCAATGAAAAGCAAAAGTGTCGGGATTCTCACAAAGCCAAAGTTTCCTGAGGTCGAGCGCACACTGCACGATGTGGTCAGCTGGCTTCGGGCTCGAAGCATCGATGTGATTTTGGACACGACGTCGGCGATTCTTCTCGGTGAACAGGGGGGCTATCAGAAAACTCAGCTGGCGAACAAAGCGGACATACTTCTTGTTTTGGGCGGCGACGGGACGATGCTCACTGCTGCGCGACTTGCCGGGGAACGAAGCATTCCCATCCTGGGTGTCAATATGGGCGGACTCGGTTTTTTGACCGAGGTCCGGTTGGAGAACTTGTACCTCTCGCTCGAACGGGTATTTGCGAATGACTTTGTTCTGGATGAACGACTCATGCTTCAGACGCATGTCCATCGGCATGGAGAAACAGTCGCGCGTGGGGTGGTGCTGAACGATGTCGTGATCAGCAAGGGGACACTGGCCCGGATGATTGAGTTGAAGATTGCCATCCAAGGACAGTTTGTCACCAATCTGCGTGGCGATGGACTAATCGTCACCACTCCGACGGGATCGACAGCCTACTCCCTGTCGGCCGGAGGACCCATCATCAATCCAGCGGTCCAGTCGCTGATGGTGACGCCGATCTGTCCCCACACGTTGACGCACCGTCCCCTGATCGTTCCGGGAACTGCCGAGATCGAACTGACGCTCACCAGTAAAGATGATGGCGCGATGGCGACGCTGGATGGACAGGTTGGAGTGGCGATGACCCAGGGTGATACGGTCGAAATCAAGGTGTCGGAACATCGCACGAGACTTATTCGCTTCCCTGAAAGTGGATACTATGAAGTCCTGCGCGAAAAGCTGAAGTGGGGGGATGGATAGCGGTTCGACCGGCCCCTTCTACTCGTCAAGCCTTCCCCTGCTCGATGAGTCCGATCATGTCCTGGTTACTCGAGTATTTGAACTCCCCGATACAATCTGTTGCACCCTGGTGACTTTTTTCTCTCGATTCGAGAACGCGGAGCCCCTGCACATCGACCGGGTGGCTCTTGCGCGCCTTGAGAATCGAGGCGAGCTTGTCAAGGACGACCTTTGCACTAGAGTGGCTCCCCGTTGTGTTGGTCGAGAGGTGCCGGTTCACCACCTCAGCACACCAATCCCCGTCCCGTTTGGCGATGCCGACTAAACCTTCGCTCGCCTTCCGTGCCCATCCAGCGAGAAATACGCCATCGACGATCTTGCCTGTAGCTTCATCATAGGCTTGGAAGAGCGCGTCGTCCGGATCGTTACCGGTCTTATTGGGATTCGTGATAAAGGTGCCGCTCTTGTACGGCAGTCCAACGGTCTCATCGACTTTGTCGCCCACCGCAAAGACAACGGCGTCGCACGGGAATTCATAATATTGTTTCAGCCCGACTGCGACCGTATCCTCGCCTTTTGGATCGAGCTTGTTGTCTTCCATTTCCAGGCCGCGCACGCGATTGTTCCCATCGACAAGAATACGCTTGGGAGATGCGAGGAACTTGAAACCCATCCTCGTCTCGCTAACTTTCGGCTCGCATTTCGTAAACTCGCTCGTCAGGCCCTTGAGCACCTCGTCCGCATTCTGGCCGACCGCGGCAAGGCGATCCTTGATTCGAGCCACCTCTTTGGCGATCCCGTCCACATCCATGTTTGCGCACACCGCGCGAATTTCTTTCGGGTTGTACTTTCGTTCTGCAGGCCCGCGTCGCACGATCGCCGTGACCCGCTCGACTTTCTTGTAGCGAACCAGCCAGTGGGCGATATCGACCATCACGTCGCCGGCTCCGATCACCGCCACGTGCTTGCCCATATCGAATGGCCGGTCGCCGAAACCGGGCAGTCGATTGAAATGGTACACGACATCCTTGGCATGGAACACGCCCTTGGCCGAGTCCCCTTCTACCCCAATGGCCTTGGTGCCCTGGGCGCCGATAGAAAACACGACCGCGCTGGCGCCAAGGTTTCTGACCTCTTCGACAGTAAGATCTTTGCCTTTGCCGATTGAGACATTGCCGAAATAGTGGACGTTCGGTCGCTCGAGCAACTCCCAGTACTGCTTCTTGAGACCACCACGCAGCTTCAACTTCGAGGGGAAAATCCCATATTCAGCCAACCCTCCGAACTTGATGTCACGATTCAGGATGATGATTTCATGACCCGCCTTCGCGAGTGAAGCAGCCACAGCCATTCCTGCTGGTCCGGCGCCGGCCACAATGATCACATGCGATGTCGTCACGATCATGCCTTGTTCCCCGGGTAAGTCGACAGATAAAAGCCCAGAACCTCAACAGTTCCGCGGACTTTAACATAGGGGGTTTTATGGTGTCAAAGCTGAATAGACGGTTTGGATCGAGAACTTCTTAACAATTAAGAGTGCCGGATTCGATTTTACATGGCAAAAACTGATCCCAGTGCTTCTGTCGTTTTCTTGCGTCGGCTGAAACTGAATGATCACTAAACCAGAGGACCCGATGCGATGGTGTTGAGCCATCGTCACCGGGTCCTTGGCTAGCCAGCTATGTTAGGCTGCGGGGCAATCCCGGCAGCCTGAATAAACCTCTATGGTGCACAAGGGGGAATGGCACCGCCGATTGGACTCCGCTGCGCGGCCTGCAGTTGTCCACAGAAGCTAGTGGGACCGCCGCTGGAGGGAAGCTTCTGCACCCATCCGTTATACACATTGGGGACAGGAAGCACACCCTGCCCGCCCATGC
>DASQFV010000246.1:0-1821 GCA_035632975.1 Nitrospiraceae bacterium | reverse complement strand
GCAGGCTGTGGAAAAACTCTGTATGCACGCGAGCACGTCACTGATCTGCACGTCTGGAACAACAGGGGAATACCACCAGGATGCTCAAAAAGGCCGTTCAGCAAGGCCGCAGCGAGCGAAGAGGCGAGGCGTACGCTTCGGTACGTTGAGCCTCTGAGCGATGCGAGAACGACGCTGGCGGACTTTTTCAGCATCCTGCTAGTGCTTGACCTTCGCCTTGGCAATGTTGCCCACCACCACTAAGGCGTACCGCTTGGGGTCTAGGTACTGTTTGGCGACGCGCTGCACGTCTTCCTTCGTGACCCGTTCTATCCATTTTGGGTATTGCGTAAAATATTCGAACCCCAGGCCGTAGAACTCCACTTGGGCGAGCACCTGCGCGAGCTTCGCGGTGGAATCAAATCGTAGCGGGAAGCTGCCCATCAAGAATGATTTGGCCTCGGCTAACTCTTGGTCGGACACGGGTGCGTCACGTATGGACTTGATTTCGGACAGGACGCCGGTGATGGCTTGATTCGTCGTCTCCGTCTTAGTTTGGAGGTTGACCCAGAATGAGCCGGGCATCAGCCGGGCGTCGAAGTGGCTCATGATTCCATAGGCCAACCCCTGCTTGTCGCGAATCGAATCCATCAAGCGGGAGGAAAATCCACCGGCTCCCAGGATGTAATTCATCACCGTGACTGAATAGAAATCCGGGTGTGCGCGCGGAAGTCCTACATGACCGAGCACAATAGTGGATTGGGTGAGATCTTTCTCGATGAGTTGGACCGTTCTCCGTTCGACCGGCGCGGGCTTTTTCGTATTCCGTGTTGTCGGGGCCACTTTTTTCCAGGTTTCAAAATGGGTCTGCACCAGTGCGGTGGCCTGTTCCAGCGTGACGTCGCCGACGATGGTCAGGATGACTTGGGAAGGGGAGTATTCCCGCCCATAGAAGGCCTGCACATCGGCCAGGGTGATCTTGTTGAGCGTCTCCTCCGTTCCATTGACGGGCCAACGGTAGGGGTGTCCGTGGAAGACGAGCTGATTGAACGCCTTCATGGCGATATGGCCCGGGTCGTCGTTGTCGCTGGCCATCTCGCCCAGGAGTTGGGTGCGAATCCGTTCGAATTCCTGCTTGTAGAACGCGGGGTGTTGCAGCATGTCCGCGAGCAGGGTAAAGCCGAGGTCGATGTCTTTCTTGAGTACGCGGGCGGAGGCGGTGGTGAAATCCTCTGAGGTATTGGCCTCCAGGGTCCCGCCGACGAAATCGATTTGCTCCGCCTGCTGTTTTGACGTACGCGTGGTCGTCCCTTCGTCCAGGAGACTGGCGACGAGGTTCGCGAGTCCTGCTTTGTCGGGAGGATCTTGCGCGGAACCGGCTTTGATCAGCGCGTGGATCTCAACGATAGGGAGGAAATGTTGCTCAAGGACGAGCACCGTGATGCCGTTTGCGGTCACAAATTTCGTCGGCGCGATCTCTGCCGCCACACTGGGACCGCTCGTCAAGAGGAAGGCACAGAACGCCATCACGAGGGTCGGGAGCGCCTGTCGTCGAGGCGCGATAGGCAGTCGTCTCGTCGTTGACATCAGTAGGGCCTTCCTTGTTGCGCGGCGGTGGAGGGCGCCTCTGGTTGTTTGGCAGGCACGGGAATCAATGTACCGACGGTCCGATTGTCTTCCGTCAGATATTGGCGGGCGACTCGCTGAATATCTTTGGTCGTCACTGCCCGGATTCGTTCGACAAACTGGTCGATTTTCTGCCACCCGGCGCCGACGGATTCAGCCTGTCCGAGCAACATGGCATGCCGGAAGTTGGAGTCCTGCTCGAAGACATGGGTGGCT
>DASQFV010000245.1:0-7312 GCA_035632975.1 Nitrospiraceae bacterium | reverse complement strand
TTCTCCCACACTGACACGCAACCCGGCTAGTTGCGTATTGATGACCTCGATCTCTTGGTCTTTCTTCCGCAACTTTCGGCTAATCTCCTGATGCGCTTGTCGGTAGTGCAACACGCGTTCGTCGAGTGTCTGAATCCCCTGTAAGAGGGACTCTCGCTTTTTCCCTGCTTTATCCGCCTGCTTGCGTGTCTCTTCGATCTGATCTTTGAGTTGGTCGAGGGCCTTGCGTTCTTTCTCAATCTTGTCGGTGATCTGATCGGCAACCGCAACCGTCTGCCAGGAAAGACCCAGCAGCCCCCAGAGCAGGACTCCGACCCTGAGCCCCGTCCAAGACCTCATGCCTTGGCCTCGCCGAAACGCCGTATCGACACGAAGCTGCCTGCAAACCCGAGCCCCATCCCCACTGCAACCAGGGCAAGACAGACCGACGGGGGAAAGAATGCCATGAGGTTATCGAGCCCGGCAAATCGCCCCGTCATTCGCATTTGCTGCCGAAACAATTCGTACATGAACTTGAGCATGACCAGCGAGAGTGTGCTGCCCAAAGCGCCAAGCACCGCGCCCTCCAACAGATAGGGAATACGAATAAAGCTGGTCGTGGCCCCGATGAGACGCAAAATGGCAATCTCATCTCGTCGGGCGAACAGTGTGAGTCGAATCGTATTGGCGATGATGGTGACGGCAGCTGCCGAGAGAATGACGCCGATGCTGATGGCGACCAACTCAATCGATCGAATCACCGTCGCGAGGGCGTCGATCCAATCTTGATTATAGTCAACCTTGGAGACGCCGGCGACCTGCCTGACCCGTTCCGCCCATCGCTTGACCGCATCCGGCGAACGGAGCGACGGGCTGAGTGCCACTACGAAGGAGGCCGGTAAGGGATTCTGGCCCAGTCCTTCAAGCAGGTGAGACTCCGAAGGGAATTGCGCCTTGAATTCTCCCAACGCTTGCTCTTTCGAGATAAACAGCAATGAGGCGACGGCACGATCGCCCCGCAACTGCTGCTCTACTTCAGCGACCGAATCGGAGACGAGCCGCTCATCAAGATACACCATGATCTTGATATCGTCCTGGAGCCATCCGGCCGCCGCCCGCAGATTGACATAGAGCAGCAAGAAGATGCCGACACAGGCCAATGTAAAGGCCGTGGTTAGGATGGCGACCATCGTCGTCGTCCGGTTGGTCCGCATATTGACCCAGGATTCTCTGAGGAGATACGAGAGCTTCCTCACCCCATCACCCGCTGTTCCGGCAGCAACCGGCCCTGTGACAATGTGAGCACCCGCCGATTTACTTGCCCCATGACCAGAGGATCATGCGTCGCCACCACGACCGTTGTGCCGCGCGCGTTACTGAGTTTAAATAGCTCGATGATCTCGGCCGTCAGGGCAGGGTCCAAATTTCCGGTCGGCTCATCCGCCAACAGGACGACCGGACCATTCACAATCGCGCGCGCGATGCACACCCGCTGCTGCTCTCCTGTCGAGAGGCCTGCAGGAAGCTGATCTCGCTTGTGCTCGACGCCGACCGCCCGTAACGCCTCCGTGACTTTCCGACGAATGTCGGCAGAAGAAACTCCTTGCACCAGCAAGGGCAGGGCGACATTGTCGAAGACGGACTTCTTCGGCAACAGCCGAAAGTCTTGAAACACCGTTCCCACCTTGCGGCGCAAATACGGAACGTCAGACGGCTTGAGCGTCGTCACGTTTTTCTGGTGGACGAAGATCTGTCCCGTATCGGGCCGTTCGGCCCCGATGAGCATCCGCAACAATGTCGACTTGCCCGCTCCACTGGGCCCCATGAGGAGGACAAATTCTCCCTTGCCGATCTCGAGGGTGACATCCGAAAGCGCCGGCCGCTGATCGTACTGTTTCGAAACATGGATCAATTGAATCATCGTCGGCCTACCAACGGAGATCGTCCCCAGACACTTCGAAGGCGTTCTGAATATGCACAATCTGCGGGGCAACGGCGTCCCTGCCTTGCAGCAAGACGACATCGAATCTGCATAGTCGACCTTTGACGTGGTGGTGGGCTAAATACTGAGCCGCTAACCGGATCAACTTCTCCTGCTTCCGTTGATGGACGGCTTGGATGGCTCCGCCGAACGCGTCGGTCCGACGCGCCTTCACCTCCACAAAGACCAGCACCTGACCGTCTTCAGCCACTAGGTCCAGCTCCCCCACCGACGAACGCAGATTGCGTGCCACGATCCGATACCCCTTATGCCGCAGATACTGCTCTGCCGCCGATTCCCCTTCTTGACCAAAAAGCCTCCGGGGATCAAGGATGGTCACTGATTCATCCGTGAAGATTCGCCCAGGCCAGTACGCGAGAGAGGGCACCTACCGCTGCTTCCACTCAAGAGCTGTGCGACTGGAGCGAACGTGCGCCGATGAATCGCGCAGGGGCCATGTTGAGCGAGCCGCTGCAAATGCTCGTCCGTCCCATACCCTTTATGGGAGAGAAAATTATAATCGGGATAGGTCCGATGGTACACCACCATCATACGATCACGCGTAACTTTGGCCACGATCGACGCGGCAGCGATCGACAGAGACAGCGTATCACCCTTAATGATAGCGCGTGAGGGAATGGCAAGATCCGGCAAGGTCACGGCATCGATCAAGAGGCAGTCCGCCGGGGGATTCAGCGATGCCAGCGCACGACGCATGGCCAGGCGAGTCGCTTCTAAAATATTGAGGAGGTCGATCTCCTGCTCTGTGGCAACCCCTACACCGACCGCACGTGCCCGCCGGACAATAACCTCGTAGAGACGCGCGCGCTCAGACTCGGAGACTTGTTTGGAATCATCGACACCGACCAAGCGGCAACGAGTGGGCAGGATCACCGCCGCCGAGACGACAGGGCCCGCCAGAGGGCCCCGCCCTGCTTCATCCAGACCGGCGATACAGCGATAGCCACGCCGCCGGGCTTCCAATTCAAAATCGTCGGTAGGTCCCACGATGTGGCCCCGCGATGCGTCCGTTGAGAGGGAACCTGACAGCCGTGGTTGACGGAACCAGGGAATGAGACCGGCAGGATGCTGAAAAAGTCCGCCAGCTTCGTTCTCGCATCGTTCAGATCCTCAACGTACCCCAGAGAGGGTACGCCTCGGGATCTTCACTCGCTGCGGCCTTGCTGGACGGCCATTTTGAACACCCTGCGGGATGGTTTTTCAGCAGCCTGCTAGGGCTTCGAAGCCGAGGCGGCGCCGGCCGGCTCTTCAGCCTTACGGGTGACCCCGGGCTGCCCCTTCACACTCGCGACGAACTCCCGATCTTCGACCTTGGCAAACCTGCCCTTCTTCCCTCGGAGATAATACAGCTTGGCCCGCCGCACCTTGCCTTGGCGCATGACCTCAACGCGCGTGACGATCGGCGAATGGAGCGGGAAAATTCGTTCCACGCCGACGCCGTAGGAGACTTTGCGCACCGTGAAGGTCTCCGTATTCAGCAACCCTTTACGAGCGATCACCGCACCTTCGAATACCTGAATGCGTTCTTTTTCTCCTTCCACCACTTTCACGTGCACACGGACGGTGTCTCCAATTTCAAAACTGGGCGCCGACTTCTTCGTGAAAGACCGTTGTATCCGTTCCAACCGATTCATGAGACTACCCCTCCCCCCCACATCGAACAGGCATGCCCGGCACGCCTTCACGAGTAAGTTCGTCGAGCAATTGTTGATCTTCGAGACTTAAGGCCCGATCCTGTAAGAGATCCGGTCGTCTCTGGTAGGTGTTTCGCAGGGCTTCCTTCCGACGCCACAGACGAATGGCCTCATGATGTCCTGAAAGCAACACCTCCGGCACGGGCATCCCCCGAACCTCCGCCGGTCTCGTATAGTGCGGATATTCGAGCAAGGCATCCGTGAACGACTCTTCCACGATCGACTCCGCATCACCCAACACGCCGGGAACCAAACGAGCTGCGGCATCGATGAGCACCAGCGCCGGCAACTCGCCTCCGGTCAATACATAATCCCCGACGGAAATTTCTTCCGGGTGCAAGGCGAGCCGCACCCGCTCATCAACTCCCTCGTAGTGGCCACAGAGAATCACGAGTCGACGCGCGTCGGCCGCCAGATTTTTCGCATAGGCCTGAGTGAACGGACGACCGTGCGGGGACGGAAACAGCAATCGAATCTGTTCACCGGCCCGTGCATAGTCGGCCTGAATCTGTTCCACCGCGCGCAAGATGGGCTCGGCCTTCATCACCATCCCGGCCCCTCCACCATAGGGCACGTCGTCCGCTACCTTGTGGCGATCGTAGGTATAGTCCCGCAAGTTGCGCACGTGAACGTGCAGCAGACCTTTTTCTTGTGCCCGTTTGAGAATACTCTGGCCGAGTACCGGCGCCATCATGTCGGGAAACAGAGTCAGGATGTCACACCGCATGGCGATCCTCAACCAAGTCGTCAATCCCGCGAACCATCATACGGCGGCGCGCGAGATCCACCGAGGTCACAAAACTCTTTGCTGCCGGAATGAGGACTTCCTCCGTCCCCTTGCGAACGACAAAGACATGATTATCCGGTATTTCCAAAATCGTCTCAAGCACACCGACCTCATCGCCCCGCTCGTTCTCGACCGTCATCCCAATGAGATCACATTCATAATAGACATCCGCAGACAACGTCGCCGCTGGACGCCGTGGCACCTGGATCAATCCCCCGCGCAGCATGCCTGCTTCCTCCGGCGTCGTCACACCTGTAAAACCCATGATGTAGATCGAGCCGGCGCGCCGAACATGAGTCACGGTCCTTTCGACCATCTGTCCCGTCGGCTCCAAGACCTGAATCTGCTTCAGCTGGTCCAACCGGCCAGGCACATCGCTCAACGATCGCACCTTGAACTCGCCCCGCACGCCAAACGGGCGTTCGATCTTGCCAATCGTCACAAGATCTGCCTGAGCCGTTGTCACGTACTAGGCGCCCTTCTTCTTCGCTGCTTTCTCCGCCTCAAACTGTTTCCATACGCCACACCGGCGAAGCAACGTCCGGACCGTGACCGTTGGCTGGGCTCCCTCGCGCAACCAGCTCAACACCCGCTCCTGTTTCAGCTCCGGAACCGCCGGTTCCTTCAAGGGATCAAAAATCCCAAGAATTTCCAGGAACCGCCCGTCGCGCGGCTTCCGAGAATCCGCTGCGACGACACGGTAGAGCGGTCGCTTGTGTCGTCCTGTCCTTGTCAATCTCAAATGAACAGCCACTAGATTCCTCCTCCTGTACGAAACATCCGTGATGATGGTTATCGACCCTTACCTGGAGCGCAGAAGTTGCGCAAGCTGCCGGCGCCCTCCTGACCCTGCCATAACCTTGGCGATTTTTCTCGCCGAAAGAAACTGTTTAATCAACCGATTCACCTCTTGCACGTTCGTCCCGCTTCCACGGGCAATCCGCTTTTTTCGGCTTCCATTGATGACCGTATGATCGCGCCGCTCTCGAACGGTCATCGAGTCAATCATCGCCGTGACTCGTTTCATCTCTCGCTCCGGTATCTGCCCATCCATCGCCCCCTTGAGCTTCTGACCACCTGGCAACATCCCCAAAATCTGGTCCAACGAACCCAGGCGATTGACCTGGCCCAACTGAGCACGGAAATCCTCCAACGTGAACGTATTGCTGGTCAGCCGCTTCTGCGCATCCTCCGCCTGTTCGCGCGTAAAGGACTCTTGGGCTTTTTCGATCAGCGAGAGCACGTCGCCCATTCCGAGGATGCGCGAGGCCATCCGATCGGGATGAAACAACTCAAGCGCATCCAGCTTCTCGCCCACGCCCAAGAACTTGATCGGCTTGCCGGTCACCGCCCGGATCGACAGCACTGCCCCGCCCCGGGCATCGCCTTCAACCTTGGTTAGAATGACGCCGGTCAGCCCGATACGTTGATCGAACTGGCTCGCCATCGTGACCGCATCCTGGCCCGTCATGGCATCTGCCACTAAGAGGGTTTCGTGTGGTTGCACGGCGGCTCTCACCGCCACCAGCTCACCCATCAACTCGTCGTCAATGTGGAGACGCCCACCGGTATCGAGTACGACAAGATCGTACCCCTGGTCTCGTCCCCGTTCCACGCCGGCCTGGCAGATGCGAACGACATCCGCTTGGGCGGCCTGGGCCTGATCGACTCGATGCACGTCGACTGCAAGATCTCGCCCCAGACTCGCCAACTGATCGCCGGCTGCCGGACGACGAGGATCCGCCGCAACCAGGAGAACCCGTTTCCCTTGAGCCTTGAAGTACCGCCCGAGCTTGCCGCAGGTCGTCGTCTTTCCAGCACCTTGGAGCCCTACCATCATGACGACCGTGGGGGGATTCGAGGCCAGAGCCAGACCGGCCCGCTCGCGGCCCATCATCTCCCGCAGCTCCTCCCACACGACCTTGACGACCTGATGACCAGGGGTCAAGCTCTGGAGGACTTCCTGACCAACTGCCTTTTCGCGAACTCGCTCGATGAAGTCCTTGACGATCTTGAAGTTAACATCGGCTTCGAGCAGCGCGAGGCGAACTTCTTTCAAAGCTTCTGCGATGTTCTGTTCGGTGAGGACCCCAGAACCGCGTAGCTTCTTGAAAATATTCTCGAATTTTTCGCTGAGAGAGTCCAGCATAGCGCCACAAAGAAAAAGGCAATCGAAGCCTTAACCCCAGATCTTCGATCGCCTCGAAAACTCTAGCAAAAGACCACCGGGAATTTTAGAGGATGCGGCAGGTTGAAGTCAAGGGAACCGGAGCGCACATTTCATTGACATGTCGTAGGCCTTTCGCTAAGGTCCGTCGAGATCCCCGTGAGACCACGCAGCGAGTTATAAGGCGGTTGCCGTGAAAAAATCACCCTGGGTTCTGCTCATTTTCGTTCTCATCGGTGGACTATTGGGCGGAGTACTGGGAGAAATTCTCCGCGTCATGGCCCCACAGGGCACTATTCAGACGGTCTTCGCCACCAATTTTACGCCCGGCATCAACCCACCATTGACCATCGATCTGGTCCTCCTCAAGTTCACCATTGGCTTCGTCTTAAAAATCAACCTCCTCAGCCTCCTAGGGATGTTCTTAGGCATCTATCTATACAAGAACGTCTAGCAGGCTGCTGAAAAAGTCCGCCAGCGTCGTTCTCGCACCGTTCAGACCCTCAACGTACCCCAGAGGGTACGCCTCGGCTCTTCACTCGCTGCGGCCTTGCTGACGGCCTTTTTGAGCAGCCTGCTGAGAAACTGTCCCCTTGTCCCAGGTATACAGACCATTAAAGTTTTGTTGTGCCGAATCGATCTTTTCAGAGCCTCCTAGACCTCCGGCTTCAACTCTAACTCTT
>DASQFV010000244.1:0-2344 GCA_035632975.1 Nitrospiraceae bacterium | reverse complement strand
CTGCAATCCGGCGTCCCGTTTAGCGATATCGCGCTGTGGCTCGGGCACGAGAGCGTGAACACCACGCACCGCTACGTGGAGGCCAACTTGGAGATGAAGGAGAAAGCCTTGGCCCGACTCGACGAACCGAAGACCAAAATGCGGCGATACCGCCCTGCCGACGAACTCTTGAAGTTCCTGCAACAGCTATAACTATGCAAAGTGCACGCCGGCTCCTGATGTGCCGCGTCATAGGGGCCGGCATCGTTCACGGTAGATTTGTTCTCCTCCCGCGTGATCAAAGCGATTGCGTGCGAGTCGAGTTTTTGGTCATGCGGAGGTAATCGAAGACCAATCGAGTGTTGCGGTGCAACTGGCGCATTTTTTCTGCAATGCTGGATTTTCCGTCGGAGATAAACTGGATGGCACCGACGGCGAAGCGACGCAGGCGAGACACGTTTTCTGGGCCATAGCCTGTGCGGATACGGCAGCGATCCTCATCGAAGTTCCAATCGATGACATAGTGGCAGCGGTTTTCGATGGCCCAATGGCCGCGATTGGTAGCGAGGACGCGCTGTGGGTTGGCTTGTTCTGGAGAACGGCTGGTGATTCCCAAAGCGGATTCCAGGGACAGCTTGCCGCTCTTTTTGTGAAGAACCTCGCGCTCGATCAGGAAGACTTGGCCGATATGAGGAAAGTCGAGGTGGGCATTGAGCGCCGTACTACACCAGATGCGCCGGGTTTCAATTCGGCCGTGGTCGGGTGGAGAGACATCGACGAAATCCGGTGCCTTCCGATCTTGGAACAGAAGCGCGATATCCGTTTGGAGAGTCGCTTGATTGCCTTTGACCGTGAAGTGGTAATGCGCCAGGCGCTGCACCAGATAAGTCGCCAGTTTGCGTTGCGTCAGCAGGGCATCGGCGGTGATGTCCTTGCCCTGAATGTCGAGTCCATCCAGCAGCGGAATGAACATTCCGATTTCATTGGTTTGCTTGGTTTCTTCACCACCCGCTACGGGCAAAGTACCGACTTTTTTTGGGTGTAGCACAAGGCGGTTTCATGCCCGACGGCACTCATGATGTGTGTTTGTTGTCCCTGTTCGTCGATGGCGTTGCACATGGTCTTGCCATCGATGGCGAGGCTTTGGTCTTCCTGGCCGAAGGCCGCATTCCACTGTTGCAGCGCATGGTCGAGCAGGGTCGGATCAACACGGACCAGTACATCACGGATGATGGACTCGCTGGGGACGAGGTAACGTCCTTGTTCGCGGCGACAGCCAAAGCGTTCGCGGGCCTTGACACCAAGGTCGTCAGCCCATCCGGCGATGGCCTTGTAGCCGCGCATCCCGCACAGGACTGCCCCGGCGGCGATTCCGAGCACCACGGGGAGTCGATGACGCCGGCCTTGGGCGCGACGCGGATCGGGGATGTCGTTAAAGAAATCAGGCAGGCTGCGCATCTGTTCAGCGGTGAGCATGATCTTGGACTCTCCTGTGAGTTGAAGGTGCGCTCGGTCGGGGTGGGTCAAGTGCGCCTGAGGATTGCGACGTAGCGGACGAACAAAGACCCGCTTGGGGGCCTCAGCGTCCGCGCTGTAGCCATCCCGGGTCCGTCGATACCCTTGGGTCAATCCCAGTTCAATCCAGTTGGAGGCGCGATATACGCCACCATGGAAGCGCCGGGGATCGACAAAGGTCTCGAGCAGCAGCAACGGATGACCAAAACGTGCCTGCCAATCCCCGACAATCCGGCGTTCGGTCAACGACAGTACCCGCGAACCAATATTCGGCCGGTGCCACTCGGGCAGAATCAAGAAGCGACTGTTGTTGGCGATCAGCTTGAGCCGCCCATACTGCGAGCGAAAGTCCCAGCCGATCCAGCGATCACGAACGCCGCATTTAAGCGCCGCCGCCGACACGCTTAGTTGCGCTACCCACTGGTCGCGCCAAGTCGCGACGTACCACGCCGTCTCGCCAATCTTCGGTAGCTCGCCAAGATAATGGTGGCGCGCCATCTGCTCTTGATAACGCACCTCCTCGCCCCGCTCCACAGGACGCACTTGAAGCTCTGACAGCGTTTCGTTTGTGAATTGCGCCGTTTCCATTCCGGGATTTATACCGGGAATGTTTGACGATGTCCAGCTTGATCCGTTAACCCGTTGGTTTAGACAATGATTCTCGGGAGGACGAATTCACCCTGGCTGGTCGTCTGAGGCGAGCTCAAAGTGATGGCGAAACAGGTAAGACCGTGGTTGACTCAACCTCCCGAATCCATGCGACTGGTCCACAAGTCCGTTCAAATGATAAGGCGTCAACCAGCGCATACCATCAGGGCCGGCGACTACGATACGGGGCAGGTGGCTCGCA
>DASQFV010000243.1:0-4619 GCA_035632975.1 Nitrospiraceae bacterium | reverse complement strand
GGGTGTCTGGGGGTTGGCGATCAATGTCGCGGCCTTCCTCTGGTCAGTGTTTGAATTCATCAACATCGCCTGGCCGCGTGCCTACGTTGTGTCACCCAATGCGCCCTGGTGGCAACTCTGGGCAGTACCGCTGGTATTGGGAAGTATTTTAGGTGTCACCACGCTGTATGTTCTGATCAGCAAAATCCGCAGGAATTAATTGAAGGAATCATTCTCCGTCACCGAATACCCCGTAGCGTGCACTCAGGAACGCACCTTGCTGATGGGGTGCCCGGTGAGATAGTGTTCAAAAGAATTCAATGAAGAGCATATCAGATACGAGCGAGGGATGGCTGCGAACATGCCTCCGGAGATTTCCAGCCCAAGCTGCTTTGGTATTTGGTAGTATCATACTGGCGACGGCACCTCTATCTAACGCGGTAGCTATAGAGTCGACTCCAGACGTTTTTCCACTTCGTCCATTTAGTTTTGACGTTTCGTTTAATCAGCGATCATTTGCACCAGAGACCAGAGTCATTGCTATCCAGGCTGGACTCACTGCCTTTCGCTACGGCAACCTTGAGGTGAGAACAGTCTACCAATACTATAGTCAGCATACCCCCACATTTATTACAGACCAAAATTCTTTGTATCTGAATCCCCGCTGGAATAATTTCATTGATGTCTTGGATTTTCCGAAAGGCAAACCGATAAATCGGATGATTCGACATATTCTCTTTGGACCGCTGGAAGACAGGGTGGTGCCATACCTTGGAGCACTCGCTGGAGGAACGATCCCTGGCCGAGATTCTAATTCCCCAGGCTATCTCTACGGAGGCCAGGTGGGAGTGCGATTCCCTATCGCTCGAGGATTTTCGGTCGAAATAGGGCTCCAATACATGCGACTTGAAATTGATTTCAAGGGTACATCTGACTTGTCAGAACAATGGCTCTTTACAACCGGAGTTCGATTCTAAACAGTATGATTGTTGGTAGATCCATCATAAGCGTACGATCGATTACACGGAAGCTACGGTGCTGCCTGAAGAAATACGGCTGCTCAGGAGCCTGTCCGACATTGACCGTTCTACTACGGCGAACGATCCGCGACCATCTGCATCGTGCTCGGCCCGAAAAAATCCTCAACGTATTCCAGCGAATACGCCCCCGGTTTTTCCGGGCCTGCGGCCTCGCATCTGGCCGCACCTCTTTCGCCTCGTCACGAAAGGCAATGTCGGTCAGGCTCCTAGGCCTCGTCCCGTTCCTGATAGCGCTCGGATTCTTACTACAAGGTTGCGGACTTGTCTTCGATGCCGTGGAACTGGTGCACCCTCTTACGCAGCATGAATTGTCCGCTATCTGTTCGAAAGGACAGGTCCGCGTTGGAATTTCCGTTGAACCTTTTCGTCCCTTTGTATTTCCAGCGGTGTACACCGATGAAGGGGTTCGTGTCACAGGCCTCGATGTGGAGCTGATCCGTGAGGTGGCCGACGCGCTGACCACGTATTGTGGCGGACAGAAACCCATCGTTCCTACATTGCACCTCACCCGGTTCCGTGATCTCTTCATCGAGATGAATGAAGGACACCTCGATCTGTTTGTCTCATCTATCGGTGGGAATGTTCCTGGTGCAAGACCTGCTGGCTTGTGGTATTCAATTCCGTATTTTCATAATGGTGGCATCGGAGCCATGAGCCAAAATCCAGAAGTGGCTGAGAGAGTGCGGGCGCAGTTTCAACATCAAGCTGGAAATTCCGACACGCTTGCGGCGATCCAAGCAGGGCTTTCGGGCCTGACTGTTGCCGCTCAGAAGGGGAGAACCTCTCACCTCTATGCAGAAGCCAATCTTAAGAATATCCGGTTGCTCACATGCGATTCGCTTCCAGCCGCCGTGGAGACGAAGGACCCACGCATCGATGTGATTTTATCCAAACATTCCATCCTCGATTATGTGACGAAGCACGTGTGGCCGGACTGGCACCTCCTCACACGGAATGATGGAACGCCCTTGATCCTGACGCAGGAATTTTTTTCCATTGTCACGGTTGATGAACACAGGCGTCTGCAGTGGTTCCTCAACAACCTGCTGTATCGGTTGGAAGAGTCAGGGCGGTTGGAGCAGATGCGGAGGCGTTGGTTAGAAGAAGATTACGCGCCGACTCGACGGGCAACCACAGAAGGCCTGCCATTTGAAGTTTCAAAAGTGCCTGAACATTATGACCAAGGACAGTGTCGTTTGGAAGCCGAAAGGTGAGCAGGAAGGAATTACTCATGATATCTCGCGTGGTTTCGTTCATATCACTGAGTCTTGTGTTCTTTCTTGTGTGGTCAAGTATTGGCTGGGCACAGGCACCTCGTGAAGAAATCGAAAAAACCGCCCAACATTTAGCCACGCTGCTCAATGTCGGACGTCTCATCGTCGAACGCAATCAAACACTTATTAATGATCCTCGGATAGGCGATAAAGGATTTACGCCGGAGGTATTTGAACATGAGGTTGTCGATGAGTTTATCCGCCAGACAACCATTGATCTGAAGCAATTCCCCTCGCATCTTTCCTCTGTTGCGAAAGAATTATTGCCGGTGTTGCTTCAGTCGAGCAAGGAGGTGGTGGCTGATGCACAACTTGTGATCAATCAACGAGGCATTGGGTATAAGAATTTCGTTCCGGCCACCTTCGGCAGCCAAGCCGCTCGAAAGTTCTCCAATCGCTCTTATGTGAAAATAAAGCAAACCGCACTCAATCCAAGGAATTTGAAAAACACGCCTGATGCATACGAAGAAAAGGTGTTGAAACGGCTGGCTACTCAACCAGCCATAGACACCTCCATCACCGAATGGATTGACAATGGAAAGACACTGAGAGCCTTGACTCCGCTCTATTATTTGCAAGATTGTCTGGCCTGTCATGGCAAGCCCAGAGGCATCTTGGATATTTCAGGCTATCCACGGGAGGGCGCGCAGGAAGGCGATCTTGCCGGTGCGATCAGTATTCAGATTCCAATGAAAAGTCAGTAGCAATCTGTCCGCCCACTTTATTCATGAACGTTTCTGCCTCAATCGCCAATGTTCAGGCGAGAGGCGCGGGGCCAGAGGCAAGTGGCGAAGACTTCCGATGGGAAACAGGGCTCTTTCCTCTAGCCCTAGCCTCGCGCCCCTCGCCCGGCCTATTGGCACGATTTTGCGACGAACTGCCATGAATAATGCGGTTAGGGGGTTTTTCGGCTCGGCAGATGGCCGGAGCGCACCTGGCAGGCCAGGACGTCGCAGATCACGCGAGTGGAAATCAGGCTGGTGATCTCGGCTGCGTCGTAGGGAGGAGAGCACTCCACGATCTCAATGCCGGCTATAGGCTTGCTATCCGCGATGATCTGAAGGAACCTCAGCACTTCGCGCGGCAAGAACCCTCCTGGTTCCGGCCAACCCGTTCCAGGCACGAAGGCGGCGTCCAAACAATCCACGTCGAAGCTCAGCCAGACCGCGTCGGCGCCGTCCCATGCCACCTCGAGAGCACGTTTGGCGGCATTCTCAATCCCCATCTCCACGCAATCGGTGACGGTCATGATGGTGGTTTGGCGGTCACGCCCGATCTTCACACCGGGCCGCGGCGACTGCCAGCCGCCGATCCCAATCTGCACGAGATTTTTTGCCGGCACGTTGGGAATGTTCGTCGCGTGAAACCACGGTGTGGTGTGCATGCGCTCGTCGAGATCGGTGTCTTGCGTGTCCACATGCCGGTCGAAGTGAATGATGCCGAGCTTGCCGCCATGGAGATGCTGAGCGACCCCCCGCACGGTCGCGAAGCCGAGGGAATGGTCGCCCCCGAGCACCACGGGAAATGCTCCACTGGCGTAGACGTGCGCGACGGCCTTACTGACCTGATCGAACGTCTTTTCGATGTTGCCGGGAATGGTAAACACGTCGCCGAGATCACACATGGAGATGGACTCCCGCAGATCCACGCCAAGCTCGAAGCTATATGATCCATAAAGAGCAGAAATCTTCCGAATGCCCTGCGGGCCAAACCGCGTGCCGGACCGATACGTCGTGCCACCATCGAACGGCGCCCCAAGAATGGCTACGTCATACTGGCCGCATTTGCGTACGTCTTCCACGTAAGGTGCTTTAACAAACGTGTTAATCCCGGCGAAGTGGGGTAGTTCTCCCCGGCTGAAAGTGGGAATCCGGCGATCTTTAATGGAATCAGCACCGGGTAGGCCTAATTCAAGACCCCGGGCTATTTCTTCTTCATACTTCGTGGTCGGTAGCAGCGCCTCCGATTCGACAGCGTATTTCGCCTCCGGACCATATTGGTTATGCAGGGGAACTTTGCCTCTGTATTTCCGCTCATCAGCCAAGACTACACCTCCTTGCGCCCGCACGTTGAATAGTTACTGGACCTTGCCGTCAAATGCCGCGGTGGCGGCAGTCCCGGCTGAAATATTTTTGTACTGAAAACCTGCCCAACTCGGTAAAGCCGACCTTGGCGCGCCTTCCGGGAGACTGAACTGGGTATGGAGGTGGAGATGAACGAAGGACGAAGCCATCGCGGGATTTTAGCCCGGACTATTCATGAATATCTACTGCGACAGCCGATCTTCACGGTTCCCGGGGAAAACGAGAAAGAAGCTGGCGGGCTT
>DASQFV010000242.1:0-2206 GCA_035632975.1 Nitrospiraceae bacterium | reverse complement strand
CTGATCCATTTCCGGGAAACCAAGACCGCGCGCTCTTTGGCGCGACGATCAATTGCCAAAACCGCCAAGGATGGCCAAGCTGCGCCAAAAGGATTGGAGGGCACCCTCGTACCCGCGTGCCGATGGGACTGGATATGCTGGGCGCGATTGCATCAGCAAATTCAGCGAGTCTTCGTCAACATGCGCGATGCGCGGCAACCGAAGCCGAAAGCTTCAGTACGAGAGGGAAGGTGGCGCAGTGGAACTTGGGCGCAATAGTGCGAGAACGAGGGCGGACGAAGAAGGAACTGGCGAACAATGGTTCCTGACACCTTTATATGATGCATTTACAGCATAGACTCTTGACCAATGACGATTGACCTTCTTTAACATGAATCTCAATACCGACATGACGGTCAATCGGATCACGGACGAGATTTGGGAAATCCCTCTGTCTGAAAAACCCGGCATGCTGGTGCCGGCCAGGATTTATGCGACCAGGGAGATTCTTCAGGCCATGGACTCCGGGGTCTTCGATCAGGTAACCAATGTCGCCTGTCTGCCAGGCATTCGCCGGTATGCGCTCTGTATGCCGGACGGGCATTGGGGCTATGGATTTCCGATCGGAGGTGTCGCGGCGTTCGATGTTGAGCACGGCGTCATCTCGCCTGGCGGTATTGGATTCGATATTAATTGCGGCATGCGGCTGATTCGAACAGATTTGACGCTGGCGGACGTACAGCCATATCTAGAGAAGCTCATGACCGAACTCTTTCGAAAAGTGCCGGCTGGTGTCGGGGCGAGTGGATTCGTTCGGCTCTCGGGGGAGGAATTTCGTCGCGTGATGACCCATGGGGCCAAGTGGTGTGTGGAGCGGGGGTACGGGTGGCATCGGGATCTCGTCCGTATGGAAGAAGGCGGCTGCATTGAGGGGGTCGATCCGTCGATCGTGACCGACCACGCGATCCAACGTGGCATCAACCAGCTGGGGACCTTGGGATCGGGCAATCACTACCTCGAAGTCCAGGTGGTCTCGAACGAGCGGATATTCGATCCGGTCACGGCAGCGGCGCTCGGTATTACCGGCCACGAGCAGATCGTCGTGATGGTACATTGCGGCTCGCGTGGGTTCGGCCATCAGGTCGCGAGCGACTATCTCAAGGTGTTTGAAAAGACCATGCGCCGCTATGGCATCACTGTGAAGGATCCACAGTTGGCCTGTGCGCCGTTTCGATCTCCCGAGGGGCAGGATTATTTTTCCGCCATGAATTGTGCCGCGAACACGGCCTTTGCCAATCGCCAAGTCATCACCCATCAGATTCGCGAAGCCTTCGCAACGGTCTTCGGTCGGTCCGCCGAGGCATTAGGGATGGAGTTGGTGTATGACGTGGCGCATAACATCGCCAAGGTAGAACGGTATGCAGAAGGGGAATTGGTGGTGCATCGCAAAGGAGCGACCAGGGCGTTTGGGCCGGGGAGCCCGGAGTTGCCAGAAACGTTTCGACAGACAGGCCAGCCGGTCATCTGTGGCGGCTCGATGGAGACCGGCTCATACTTGTTGGTGGGGACAGATCACGCGGTGCGCGACACGTTCGGGTCGACGATGCACGGGTCTGGGAGAACGATGTCCCGCGCTCAAGCAAAGAGAACGGTTCGCGGCGAGCAGCTGCAGCAGCAAATGAAACAGCGCGGCATTTTGGTCAAGGCCGTGTCGATGTCGGGACTCGCGGAGGAGGCCGGCCTGGCCTACAAAAATATATCTGAAGTTGTAGAATCGGTCGAGCGTGCGGGAATTACAAAAAAGGTGTTGGAATTGCGTCCGATCGGGAATATAAAGGGGTAATAGTAGACCGATTTGCGAGGCACGATGGATGATAGAGCAACGAAAGAACCGCCGGTTTCACGTCCAATTTCGCAGTTCGTTTTCTTCCATCGCCATGGTCGGCGGAGAGGGCACCGTCGTCGATCTCTCCATCAGGGGTTGCCGCATCGAAAGTCCCACCGACGTTCAGCCAGGAGCTTCTCTGGAGGTCCGAATCGCGGTGATAGAGCACGAACCTCCAGTTCAGGTTCAACAAGCGATAGTTCGGTGGAGCCGAGGACGGCAATTCGGCCTTGAGTTTGAGACGATGGTTCCGGAAGAATGGGCCCGCCTCCAGCACACGGTGAAGCAGGTGGAAATGGAGCCCTACGAGCAAGCGCAACAGCAAAAAGAAGGCAGCACCTA
>DASQFV010000241.1:0-13160 GCA_035632975.1 Nitrospiraceae bacterium | reverse complement strand
TCGGGGGACTGACCGGTATCCATCAACACGTGCGGGTCGGGTCGTACTCCATGGTCGGCGGTTGTTGCGCCCTCGGGCAGGACCTCCCGCCGTTCATGCGGGCTGCGGGTGGCTATCGTGCGCGGATGTATGGCCTCAACTCGGTGGGGTTGCGCCGGCAGGGGTTTTCGGCCAATCGGATCTCGGTACTGAAACAGGCGTACGACATGCTCTTCCGATCGGGGCATCGAACCGCTGAAGCGGCCAAGCTCGCCAAGATCGAGTTCGGAGACCAACCCGACGTCATGACAGTCCTGGGATTCCTGGAGGGGACGAAACGAGGCATCTGCCGGTCGGTCGCCAAAGATCAAGAGGATGAGGAGTAAGCACCATGGCATCACTGCCTCACGTCACCGAAGGTGAGCGGATTGGGCTCATTGCCGGCAATGGCCGGTTCCCGATCATCTTCGCGGATAATGCCAAGAAGCTTGGCTATCACGTGTCGGCCGTGGCGCATGAAGGCGAGACGGAACCGGAGTTGGCCGGCCATGTGGATCGGATCCATTGGATCAAGATCGGCCAGCTTAACAAGCTGATCAAGGCGTTCAAGGAAGACGGGGTCCATCAGGCAGTGATGTTGGGCGGAATCAAGAAGACCCATATCTTTACCACCCTACGGCCCGATTTTCGCACCTTGGCGTTGGTGACGCGTTTGGCGCTCTTGAAAGACGACGACATTCTGCGTGAAATTGCGAAGGAGCTTGAGCGAGAAGGTATTGTCATCTGTGAGTCGACCTTCGGGCTTGAGGGGATTCTCGTGGAAGAAGGGACGTTGACCGAGCGGGCCCCATCGGAGAACGAGTGGGAGGACATCCGTTACGGGTGGGAAGTGGCGCATGAAATCGGGCGTCTCGATATCGGACAGTGCGTCGTGGTCAAAGATCGCGTGGTCGTGGCTGTCGAGGCGGTCGAAGGCACCGACGGAGCCATCAAGCGCGGAGGCGATTTGGCCAAGGAGGGCGCGGTGGTGGTCAAGCGATCGAAACCGCAGCAGGACTTGCGGTTCGATCTCCCGGCCGTGGGACCTCGGACCATCGAGGTGATGGCCTCGGTCAAGGCTTCCGTGTTGGCGATCGAAGCCGGTCGGACCATACTGTTGGATCGCGACATCATGTTGGACAAGGCCCGGTCTGCCCGGATTACCATTGTCGGGATCACGACACTCGAACCGAGCGGAACATGAGCCTCGAAGTATGATCCCGTTTAGGGCAGGCGTTATCGGCGTCGGACATCTCGGGCAGCACCATGCGCGCCTCTATGCCTCCTTGCCTGGAGCGCGACTCGTCGGTGTGGCCGATGAGTCGGTCGAGCGTGCACAGACGGTTGCAGATCGGCATGGGGTGCGCGTCTTTCGTACGGCTGATGAATTGTTGCCGCATGTCGATGTCGTCAGTGTGGCGGTGCCCACGTCAGGCCACTATGCCGTCGCCAAAGCCTGTCTGCAGGCGGGCAAGCATGTCCTGGTCGAAAAGCCGATTGCCGTCACACCTGAAGAGGCGCAGGAGTTGGTGCAGCTGGCCAAGAAGCGGGGCTGCTGTTTACAGGTGGGTCACAGCGAACGGTTCAATCCGGTGATGGCGCTGATGCGTCCCCATATCGGGCAACCTGTGTTCATCGAATGTCATCGTCTCAGCAGTTTCAGTGAACGGGGAACGGACGTGGATGTGGTGCTGGACCTGATGATTCACGATTTGGATCTTGTGTTGTCCTTGAATCCCGGTCCCGTTGAAGAGGTGCGCGCTGCGGGGGTGGCGGTGTTGTCCTCCGCGATCGATATCGCCAACGCCCGCATTCAGTTCCGGAGCGGCTGCGTGGCCAACCTGACCTCCAGCCGCGTGTCGACGAATAAGATGCGCCGGCTGCGTCTCTTCCAACGAGACAATTATCTGTCGATCGATTTCCAGACCAGGCAAGGGATGATTTGCCGACGCAACGCCAAGGCAGGGGAGCGGCCGACCGTCGAGGTTGCGCATCTGCAGGGTGGAGACGAAGAACCCTTGAAGCTCCAACTTGAATCGTTTCTTCACGCAGCCGGCACAGGCGCGAGGCCGGTGGTGTCGGGTGAGGATGGCGCGGCTGCAGTGGACGTGGCGCATCAGGTCTTGCAGGCCATTGCGGCCTTTGCATCTCGCCATGAAGAAGGGGGTAGCCGGGTAGTGGGGATACAGGGCTAGTCGGGATAGAAGTTTCCCCGAAGCTATGCGAATTCTGATCGTAACAGGCGAAGCCTCAGGTGATCTCCACGGAGCTCATTTCGCCAAAGCGATCATGGAACTTGACCCGACGGCCCAGCTGGTCGGAATTGGTGGGCCTGGGATGCGGGCTGCTGGTGTCAGCCTTGTGCCGGATGTCCCGCAGCTGGACGTGATGGGATTGATCGGGCTGTCCGCTATCCCAGCCATAGTCAAGCGCGTGCGCGCCATCCGGCGGGTGCTGAAGGCAGAGGCCTGGGATCTAGTCGTGCTGATCGATAATCCGGGGCTGAACCTTCATTTCGCCCGGGTCGCCAAAGCCGCCGGTCGACGTGTGCTCTACTACATTGCTCCACAAGTGTGGGCCTGGCGGCCGGGGCGCATGAAGTGGATTCAGCGCCGGGTCGATCATGTCGTCGTCATCCTCCCATTCGAGCCTGAACTCTATCGCCGGGCAGGAGTTCGGTGCACGTTCGTCGGTCATCCATTGCTTGATGCGGTGGCGCCGCATTATGATCGTGCAAAGCTTCGCGCGGAGTTCGGCCTGAACGAGTCCCCCCGCGTCGTCGGATTGTTGCCGGGGAGTCGAGTGAGCGAAGTCGAAATGCTCCTGCCGGTTCTCCTCAAGGCGGCTGCTCAACTGGTCGTGGCCGAACCGGGAACGCAGTTTATCCTGGCGCAGGCCTCCTCAATTGACGATAATCTGATCCAGGCCCTGCTCCAGCACAGCCCTGTGCCGGTTCACGTGGTGCACGATCAAGCCAGTGAGGTGATGGCCCTGTCCGATGTGTTGTTCATTGCGTCGGGGACCGCGACCTTACAGGCGGCGGTGGTGGGAACTCCCATGGTGTTGCTGTACAAGACATCGCCGTTGACGTATCGGCTAGGGCGATGGCTGATCAATGTAAAATGGATCGGGCTCGTGAATTTGGTGGCCGGTCGATCGATCGTGCCGGAACTGATTCAGGATGAAGCGACGGCCGAGCGGTTGTGTCAGGAAGGCCTACACCTCTTGCGCGATCCGTCGGCGTATAATGAGATGAAAGAAGGGCTGCGACAGGTTCGGCAATCATTGGGGGAACCCGGCGCCTCCCGCCGAGCTGCGCAAGTGGCATTGTCTGAATGTCGACGCTAGATCGCTTGAAACGATTGATCCGCTACCTGAAGCCCTATCGGGTTCGGTTGGGTGCGGCGTTCGTCTGTTCGGGGCTGGTGGCGGCACTCTCCGGCGCCTACGCCTGGCTCGTCAAGCCGGTCCTCGACGAGATTTTCATCAACAAGAACGAAAGCCTCTTGCTGGTGCTCCCGCTCGCGCTCATCGTCGTGGCGGTGCTCAAGAGCGTCTTCAACTACGGGCAAAACTATCTCATGAACTATGTCGGGAATCAGGTGATCACCGACATTCGACAGGAGTTGTTTGGGAAGCTCATTCGGCTGCCCGTCTCCTATCACGATATGAATACGTCGGGGCGGTTGGTGTCCCGTGTGGTCAACGACGTCACGTTGATGGCGAACGCGGTGGCGGGAGTGCTGAAAGATATTTTTCAGCAGGGACTCACCTTCCTGGCCATGATGTGCGTGATCTTCTATCAGAATTGGCGGCTGGCCGGTCTCTCGGTGATTGTCACTCCCTTAGCCGTGTTCACGATGGTGCGGATGGGAAAGCGGTTGCGGGCGTTGGCGGCAACCGGCCAGGAGCGGATGGGGGATATGGCCTCCACACTTCAGGAAACGCTATCCGGCATTCGCATGGTGAAGGCCTATGGCCGCGAAGAGGCGGAGGCGGCGCGATTTCAACAGAGCAACCGTTCGTTCCTCAGCACGACGATGAAGGCGATTCAGGTCTCCTCTCTCGGGTCGTCGCACATGGAAGTGATCGGTGTCGTGGGGGTCGCGGCGATTATTTGGTATGGTGGATTTCTCGTGATCAACGGCTCCATGACCCCGGGGGCGTTTTTCTCATTTCTAACGGCGATGTTCATGGCCTATACGCCGCTTCGCAAGCTGTCCGGCTCCAATAATTCGATTCAACAGGCCCTGGCCGCGGCAGAACGCGTCTTCGGCGTCTTGGATCTCAAAACCGAACAGGATGCGGAGCGGGGCCGGTTGGAGTTGCCGCGGATTGGGCAGTCGGTGACGTTTGACGACGTGACGTTTCATTATGAGAGCCAGACGGTGCCTGCGCTCAACGACATCAACCTGACGATTCGCGCCGGGGAAATGGTGGCCCTCGTGGGCAGCAGTGGCAGTGGAAAGACGACTCTGGTCAATCTTATCCCGCGTTTCTACGAGCCGACAGCCGGTCGCATTCTCATCGACGGAGTCGATATTCAGTCGTACACCCTCCGCTCGCTCCGATCGCAGATTGGCATGGTGTCGCAAGATGTGGTCTTGTTTGACGACAGCATCCGCAACAACATCGCTTTTGGACGGGGGGACACGACCGATGAAGACATTGTCCAGGCCGCGCGATTGGCCTATGCCCATGATTTTGTCGAGCGCCTTCCGCAGGGGTACCAGACGGTCGTGGGAGAGAAAGGGGTGAAGCTCTCCGGCGGGGAGCGGCAGCGCTTGGCCATTGCCCGTGCAATCTTACGCGACCCTCCCTTGCTCATCCTCGATGAAGCGACGTCGGCGTTGGACACCGAGTCCGAACGGGTCGTCCAGCTGGCCCTCGCCAATTTGATGAAAAATCGAACGACTGTCGTCATTGCCCATCGGTTGACCACGATTCAACGGGCCGATCGGATCATGGTCCTGGCACGAGGCTCGATCGTCGAAGTGGGGACACACGACGAGCTGCTTCACCGCGGGGGGCAGTACCAGCGGCTCCATGCGATGCAGTTCCAGGATGTGCCCGATGCGTAGCCCCGCCATGAAGCGAGTCGAGGAGTGGCTGAAGCTCTCTGTGTTCCCTACGATCGGGGCTTCGGTGATTCGAGGGCTGGGGCAGTCGATGTGCATTGAGACCAAGGGCCAGGAGTCGATTGATGCGCTGTATCAGGAAGGCAAACGCGTCATCATCGCCTTCTGGCATGCACGTCAGCTCATGATGCCCCTGACCTACCGAGGGACGCAGGCACATATTCTTATCAGCCAGCATCAAGACGGAGAAATCATCGCACGAATTGTCGAACGGTTCGGGTTTAAGGCCGTCCGAGGGTCGAGCACCAGAGGCGGTGTCGAGGCATTACGCGAACTGATTCGCTTAGCACGGTCCGGAGCGGATCTCGTAGTGACGCCGGACGGGCCCAAAGGCCCGGCCCAGGTGGCGAAGATGGGCGTCATTCAATTGGCGCGGGCCTCAGGCCTGCCGATTGTCCCGTTAACCTTCGGTTGCTCAAAAAAAAACACTTTGCGAGCTGGGATCAGTTCATGGTTCCGTATCCTTGGTCGCGCGGTCTGTATCGCTGGGGGGCTCCCATCTGGGTGCCGCGCGAGCTAGATGAGTCGGCTTTGGAGGCCAAACGGCTGGAACTTGAAACGACCTTGAAGAAGATGACTGCTGAGGTCGATGAGGCAGTGAAACGTGAAACGTGAGACGTCAAGTGTTGGGGGTAAGGGGTCCAGGCGCGTCGTTTCACGTTTCACGTTTCACATCTAGCGCGCAAAGCCATGTGGCATCTCCTTTACAATGCGGCATTGCTGATCGCCTCCCCGGTTGTTCTTGCGGTGCTGCTCGCCAAACAACGGTGCCGTCGAGGGTTGCCGCAACGGCTCGGGTGGAGGAGCGGTCTATCTGGTCTGGCTGGTCCATCTCGTCTACCGGACCAACCAGATAGACCAAATAAACCGGCCCAACCAGTCATCTGGCTTCACGCTGTCTCTCTCGGTGAAGTGGTGGCGGTGACACCGCTCGTCATTGAGCTGCATCGCCGTCATCCCGAGTCCCGCTTGGTGGTCTCGACGGTGACCGAAACTGGACGGGAAGCCGTGGAGCAACGGTTGGCCGGCGTGGCAGATCACTGCTATGCGCCGCTCGATTTCCCCTGGGTCGTCTCCCGCTTCATTGAACGACTGCAACCCTGCCTCTATCTTTTCGTCGAGACCGAACTCTGGCCCAATCTCTTGTGGCAGCTGTGTCGGAGTGGAGTGCCGACTGCTCTCGTGAACGGTCGGCTCTCGACCAGGTCTTTTGCGAGGCAGCAGTGGGCGCCCGTGCGATCGTTCTACCGGACGATGTTGCAGTCGCTCAGCCTCTGCCTGATGCAGTCGGACCGGGACGTCGACCGTATCATCGCGCTGGGAGCAGAGGCCTCGCGAGTCAGGCGGACTGGGAATATCAAGTTCGACCAGCCAATACCAGCCGTCACGGAGGGTGGGACGACAAGGGCTCATCTTGGGCTCCAGGGTACGGAACAACTGTTTGTGGCAGGCAGTACCCATCCCGGTGAAGAAGAGACCCTCGTGGAATGCTATCGGGCTCTCGTGACACAGTGTCCCTCAGCGGTCTTGCTGCTGGCTCCTCGACATATTGAACGAGCGGAGTCGGTGGAGGCGATGATTCGGGCGCGCGGCCTTGCTGTGCAGCGACGCAGTACCATCGGGCAGGCCGGCGCGCTGAGGTCTACCGGTCCCCGTGTGGTGGTGCTCGATTCGCGGGGCGAATTGGCTTCGATCTACCGGGAAGCTGTGGTGGCATTCGTAGGAGGCACACTCGTTCCGATCGGTGGACACAATTTGCTGGAGCCGGCTCAGTGGGCGAAGCCGGTGTTGTTCGGTCCCTACACCGACCATTGTGCGGAGATTGCAGACCTTCTGATTCAGGCGGGAGGGGGCCGTCGGGTTCTCCAGGCGGAGGACCTCACGCGACAGGTATTGGCCCTCTTTTCTGATGACGAGGAACGGGAGCGAATGGGCCGGTCGGCTCGTCAGGTGGTCGAACAGAATCAGGGCGCCTTGCAACAGACGCTGGAGGCCATCGACAGGCTGCTGACGCCGCAGCAAGGCACCAGCGGGTCTCCTCTCGCGGACCGATCGCTCCCCCTCATGGCTGAGAAAAGCGGTACCTACTCAGGTAGATAGGCTGAAGGCTGTTAGGGGTCAATCATGCGTGATCAGACACAACGTCGGCATCTGAGTCGACTTATCGTAATCACTCAGGCAGATAGACTGAACGTTTCAGACTTCAGCCTTCAGCCTGAACACCTGAGTGGTTACGAAAAGTGTTGAATCCTGGGACAACGGTCAGATGGTGGCTGATGTGGGCCGCAATCCCGTATGGGGTGGTTGTGCGGCTGCGCGCGCTTCTGTACGACTGGGGCTGGTTCGCTCAGCGGAGATTACCGGTCTCTGTGCTGAGTGTCGGGAATCTCACGGTGGGTGGGACGGGTAAAACGCCGGTGGTCATTATGCTTGTCGAGTGGCTCCTTGCAGAGGGGAAACGGGTGGCGATTCTCAGCCGGGGCTATCGACGGACAAGTACGGATCCATATCTGTTGGTGTCGAATGGCGAACGCCTGCTGGTCGGCCCGATCGAGGCAGGCGATGAGCCATTCTTGATGGCGCAGCGTTGCCCCAAGGCAATCGTTGCCGTCGGCGCCGATCGCTATGAGCTTGGTGACTGGGTCTTGAATCGATTTCCGGTCGATTGTCTAGTGCTCGACGATGGATTTCAGCACCTGGGACTCTCTCGCGACGTGAATCTCTTGCTGGTCGATGCCACGGATGCGGGGGGACTCGCAGCCCTGGTGCCGGCCGGTCGACTCCGGGAGCCGCTTCAGGCGGCGGCGCGCGCGACCGCGATCGTGGTCACGAGAGCGGACGTGCCGGATCAGGTGACACAGGTAAGTCACAGGCTGCAGGCAACGATCGGTACGATGCCGGACCCGATCCAGGTGGTCTTTCGTCCAGAGAGTCTCGTGTCGGTGGTGACTGGAGCGTCACAGCCGCTTTCCTGGTCCAAGGGAAAAACAGCGCTGCTCTGTAGCGGCGTGGGCCATGCCGGATCATTTCGCTCCCTCGTCGAGCGAATAGGGATTAGGATTCTGGATGAAGTGGCCTATGTCGATCACCATGCCTATACGAGCCTGGATGTCGAGCGGCTGCGAGCCAGAGCGATTGAACTCCAGGCTGAGCTGGTCGTGACGACGGAGAAAGATGCCTGCAAGTTGGCCGCGCTACTTCAACTCACCGATAGCTGGTGGGCGGTCCGACTGACCACGTACGTGACCATGGGGGAAGATCGGCTCAAGCAACTCGTGTTGAATCGACCGGCCAGCATTCCGTCGGAGGCCTGTGGATAGAAAAACCATCAAAAGAATTCTTGTGCGTGGACCCAACTGGCTTGGCGATGCGGTGATGTGCGAGCCTGCGCTCCGTGGATTGCGGAAGCTGTTCCCCGACGCTCAAATCGCGTTGTTGGTCAAGCCGGCTGTAGCCGATTTGTTCATGGGGCATTCGGCATTAACGCGCGTGCTGACCTACGACACCAAAGGGCGTCATGCGGGGCTCTCCGGTAAGTGGGCGCTGGCTGGGCAGTTGCGGCGGCAAGGCTTCGATCTGGCGGTATTGTTTCAGAATGCGTTCGAGGCGGCCTTCCTGACCTTCCTGGCCGGTGTGCCTCGGCGCTATGGGTATGCGACAGACGGACGAAGTCTGCTGCTGTCCGATCCAGTCGCTGCGCCGGATCGCCGCACGCTCGTGCATCAAGTCCGCTATTATTGGGAGCTGTTGAAGCCGCTGGGCCTCACGGGCGATCCTTCTGCACCGGAACTCGTCGTCTTTCCCGAGGAGGAACAGGCAATGGCGGGGCGATTTGCCCAGGGTGGATTGACTGCCACGGATGTCGTCGTCGGAATCAACCCCGGTTCGACCTACGGCGGGGCCAAACGCTGGTTGCCCGAACGGTTTGCCGAGGTCACGGAACGACTCTGCCGCACGATTCGCGAGTCGCGTGAACAGCAAGCCGGCGTGGTGATTTTTGGGGCGAAGGGGGAAGAGCAGTTGGGCCGGGAAATTGCTGCGCGTCTGTCGTCCCGATCCCTGATCTTGTCCGGGGCGACGACGATCCGTGAACTAATGGCGGCGGTGAAACGGTGTGCCATGCTCCTCACAAATGATACCGGTCCCATGCACATCGCCTCCGCGTTCCAGGTACCGGTCGTCGCGATTTTCGGGCCGACCGATTGGCGTACCACATCGCCCTTTGGGAGCCCCCATACTATTGTGCGGCAGCCGGTCGATTGCGCTCCCTGCCTGTTGCGTGAATGTCCCATCGACCATCGGTGCATGACAAGGGTGACGGTTGATCAAGTCTATGACGCGGGTCTGTGTAGTCTTTCTGGTCGAGGAGATCCATCTCGTGCGAACCAGATAGACCAGATAGACACCCCACACCAGACAGACCACAAGACCATTCTCGACGGTGTCACCGTGTTTCTGGATCGAGATGGAACATTGAACTACGATCCAGGCTATCTGAAAGTGGCCGCTGAGCTGAAGTTGTTGGCAGGGGTGGGGCCAGCCCTGGCGCGTTTGAAAGGGGCCGGGGCGAAATTAGTGGTCGTGACCAACCAATCCGGTGTCGGCCGTGGAATTATTACCCTCAAGGATCTGGAAGCGATCCATGCCAGATTGGAAGGTATTTTGGAACAGGAAGGCGCGGCGCTCGACGCGATCTATTTCTGTCCGCACCACCCTGACGATGGCTGCCGCTGTCGCAAACCGAATGTCGGGATGGTGGAACGGGCTGCGTCAGAGTTGCAACTGAATCTCCGACGTTCCTATTTGATCGGCAATCACGCGCGTGACATACAATTGGCACGCAGGGTTGGCATCAAGGCTATTCTCCTCACACCAGCGCTGGTGGACACGCAGGGGTTGGATCTGCTCAAGGTTGAACAGGCCATGCCGGATGCCGTGGCAAAGTCTATGGCTGAGGCAGTTGATTGGATTCTGGAGGACGCCGCGACACTAGTCAGGTAGATAGGCTGAAGGGCGTTTAGGGATGAAGCATGCGTGTTCACACAACACTTCGCGCATTTGAGCTGGCTGATGAAGTAGTCATGTTGGTGTATCGGACAACCGCAGAGTTTCCTGAAGAAGATGTTTGGACTGCGTCTTCAGTCTTCAGCCTGAACCCCTGACGTTATGCCAGACTATCGCCACATCTTGTTTATCAAGCCGAGTTCACTGGGCGACATCGTACATGCGATGCCGACCTGTGCGGCAATTCGCCGGGCCTATCCCAGGGCTCGACTAACATGGCTGGTCAAGCGTCAATGGGCTGGTCTCGTCGAGCGCATCGACGGGGTAGATCGGGTGTGGCCGGTGGAATCGACGCTCAAGGGGTGGCTGTCCCAGGTGTCCCCTCTTCGTGCAGAGCGTTTTGATCTTGCCGTGGACCTTCAAGGTCTATTTCGGAGCGCCGCCATCGGGTGGCTCGGCGGATCTCCTCTGCTTGTGGGGTTTGCCAATGGGCGAGAGGGGAGTCCCTGGTTCTATTCGAGGCGCGTGCCGGTTCCACAATTGGAGATGCACGCGGTCGATCGCTACCTGCTTGTAGCCAAAGCTGTGGGGGCGGTGGAGTCCGGTGCACCGGAGTTCCGTTTCCGCATCCCGCAAACAGATTATGAGGAGGTCGATCGCCTATTGAGCCGATCCGGTGTGACGCCTGAAACGAGTTGGGTGGCGATGAATGTGTCTGCCCGGTGGCCGACCAAGCGGTGGCCGGCTGCGTCGTTCGCAGAAGTCGCAGATCGGCTTCAGCAAGAAGGATGTGGTGCAGTGGTGATGATCGGCGGTCCTGACGAACGAGCGGATGTTGCCGCGGTGAACGGGATGATGAAGACCCCTGCCATCGATCTGGCCGGAGTCACGACAGTGGGGTTGCTGCCGGCGCTCTTGAGCAGGGCGTCGCTGCTGATTACGAACGATTCAGGTCCGATGCATGTCGCGGCGGCGGTTGGTACTCCGGTGGTGGCCCTGTTCGGGCCGACGAGTGCAGTTCGGACTGGTCCCTATGGGGTGGGGCATCGTATATTGACGGGGAAGGTACCCTGCAGCCCCTGTTTTAGTCGGACGTGCCACAATACTCTGCCGTTGGAGTGTTTAAGTGCGGTGTCGCCACAACAAGTATTGGTGGCGGCTCGATCTCAGCGCTCCCTAACCCGCATTATTCACGAGAGTTCGTGACGCAACCGCCGAGACGCCAAGCGAGACGGGCGCGCAGAGCCGCGAAGGAGGGAGGCATACTTGAAACAGTATGTTGACCGACTGAGCGGCGAGCACGCCCGCCGGGTTGTCGTAGCGGCGTATCGGCGGTTGGAGTAGAAGTCTTCGTGACTAATGAGGGTTAAAGATGGTTCCCCGATGAAAGTCCTCTTAGTCCGGCCTGACGGGATCGAGGATACAATGTTGTGTCTGCCGGTTTGCTGCGGACTTGCTTGGGCAAAGGCGCGTCCCTGGGCGAAGAGGCGGTCCTGGCTGACTCAGGGCGGGCGGGTAAAGTAGCCGCCAGGGTTGGGCGGGTGAGAAGTATGACCTTTTTGAACCTCCCGCGTGGTCGTGTCTTGTCGTCCCAGACATGCGGGGCATTAGATTCCAGGCGGGCTAGCATCGTTTTGTCGCAGCCTGCGTCGCGAAGGGTCGTGCATGCCTAAATTGTCGGTCTATGTCATCGCATACAACGACGAGCCCAATATGCGGGCCTGCCTTGAGTCTGTGGCAGGTTTAGGCGATGAGTTGATCGTCGTTGATTCCCACAGTACGGATCAGACGGCTGCAATCAGTCGTGAGTTTACGAATAAGGTCTATCAAGTTGATTTCAAAGGATTCGGTGATCTGCGCAATCAGACAGTGGCACTTGCGACCCATGAGTGGGTCTTCAGTCTCGATAGCGATGAGAGAATGACGCCCGAGCTGCGGGAAGAGATTCGGCTGGTGCTCGGCAGCGAACCGGACGCGGATGCCTACTTTGTCCCCAGAAAGAACTATTTTTTGAGCCGGTGGATCAAACATTGCGGCTGGTATCCCGACTATCGGCAACCGCAGTTGTTTCGAAAGGAACGGTTTCGTTATCGCGAAGAACTGGTTCATGAGAGTTTTCATTGTGATGGGCCGGTCGGGTTTCTCAAGAGTCACGCACTGCAGTATCCGTTTCGGGACATCGATCACTACGTGGCAAAGCAGGATCGCTACTCCGACCTGATGGCCCGTCGCATGGCGGAGCAAGGCTTGCGGTTCTCCTCCCATCAACTCATCACCCATCCGCTCGGCGCGTTTCTCAAGATGTATGTGAAGCAGGCCGGTTTCCTCGACGGCATGCAGGGCTTGATTCTTTCAGGGCTCTATGCCTATTACACCGTCATGAAGTATGCCAAGCTCTGGGAGCTCACGAAGAAAGCTTGAGGCTGAGGTTTAGGATGAGAGTAAAACGCCTCCTCTGAAGGATCAGCGTCGCGTTACGGAGCATTCTGTCTAAACCTCAACCGTAACCTTTTCTTCACAGCAGAATTTCGATGGCCTGCACGTCTGGGACAAGCCCGGTTTGTCTGGTTCATCTGGTTGATCTGGGCACGTGATTCGCGAGCGGTGGCTGCTCGTCAGCCTCAGCAAAATCGTTGAGCGATGCCGCCGGCAGTTCGACGAATTGGGAGGCCGGTCTGCCCCACAAGGTGGAGTTCAGGCGTGACCACTGTCTGACTCTAGCCTGTCCATTGGGTTGACCAGGGTGTGGTAAGTGATGGGTAGAGCAGTGACCGAACGGCAAATTTGGCGCGAGGAGGTGGGCGAAAGGAGGATCCAGGTAAGTCCTCTGACAACATTCGCCTGAAGGAGCCGATATGTGTCAAACGATTTCTTGCGCGATTGTCGTGTTCAATGAAGAACGGAACATTCGTGAAGCTCTCGACTCGGTCGCTTGGATGGATGAAATCATCGCAGTCGATTCCTACAGTATCGACAATACCGTTAAGATTTGCCGGGAGT
>DASQFV010000240.1:0-4236 GCA_035632975.1 Nitrospiraceae bacterium | reverse complement strand
GTTCTGAGACGACGAGCGCGAGGTCGAGCAGGCCTGGTTTCTTGATGCCGCAATGGATGCCGGCTGCGCGGAACCCCTGCGGTGCGGTGATCCCGCGGCGTGGAGATGTGGTTAGTGATCTCTTGGCCATACTCGTGAAAGAGATGTCCTGCTAAATGTGGGCTAGGGATAGGCAGCAGGAGCCGTCAAGCCTGTCTCCTCAGGGAAGCCCAGCATGAGGTTCATGGCCTGAATGGCCTGGCCTGCGGCACCTTTTACAAGATTATCCAGCGCGGCCACCGTAATGACTGATCCTGCACGGGGGTCTAGGTAGACCCCGATGTCGCAATAGTTGGAACCCTTGATGTAGCGCGGATTCGGTATGATGTCTTCCTGGACCCTGACGAATCGCTCACCTTTGTAAAAGGTTCGATACAGCGCGCGCAGGTCTGGCAGCGTCATCGGACTCTTCAGCCGGCAGTAGGTGGTGCTCAAGATGCCGCGGTTCATCGGTACGAGGTGCGGGGTGAATGTCACGATCGGCTGTGCGACAACCGTTCCCGATGGCTGAGATACGCGTCGAAGCAACCCACCGAGTTCTTGTTCGATCTCAGGGGTGTGGCGGTGCTGCCCGATTTTGTAGGGCTCTAAGGATTCATGGGCTTCCGGGAAATGGTAGGGGAGAGCCGGACTTCGCCCCGCGCCAGAAATGCCGGATTTCGCATCGATGACCACGGTGTGTGGTTGCACGAGATCCTGGGCGAACAGCGGGGCCAACTGCAGAATGGCCGCAGTCGGGTAACAGCCAGGCGAGGCCACCAACTGTGCCTTGGCGATGGCGGCTCGGTGCAATTCTGGGAGTCCATAGACAGCGTCCTTCAGCAAGCCTGCGTAGGTATGCGGCGTGTGATACCACTGTTCATAGACCGCTGGATCCTTGAGTCGATAATCGGCGCTGAGGTCCACCACCAGCTTGCCGGTTTGGAGGCAGGCAGAGACCGGCGCCAAAGATTTGGTATGGGGAAGGGCCAAGAAGACTGCATCGGCCTGTTCCGCTAAGGCTTCGGGTGAGAGCGCTTGAAACGCGAGAGATACGAGGCCGGCCAGACTGGGGTAGACCGCTGCCACAGGAGTCCCCGCGGATTTCTCCGATGTAACAGCGTGAAGCTCGAAATTGGGGTGGAGGGCTGCCAAGCGGACGAGCTCCGCTCCGGCGTATCCACTGGCCCCTGCGATTGCGACGCGTATTTTCTTCATCTGCTTCACCCGCTATGCACCCACCGACACAAAAAAAGGGAAGGCCTGGAGCCTTCCCTTCTTCTGACTGTGGCTCCGATGTTTATCGCTTTGAGTACTGGAACCGCTTTCTCGCACCCTTCTGTCCGTACTTTTTCCGCTCTTTGACGCGCGAGTCCCGTGTCAGCAAGCCTTCCTTCTTCAAGGGCGTTCGGAGGGGCTGATTGAGTACTATCAACGCACGTGCGATCGCATGACGCAGGGCGCCGGCTTGTCCGGTCGGTCCGCCGCCGTGTACCGTGGCCTTGATCGAGTACTGCCCAACGACACCGCCTACTTCAAGTGGGAACTGAATAATTTGCCGCAAGGTCAGTCGTGGGAAGACCTTCTCGATTGGTTGATCATTGATCGTAATGTCGCCCGCCCTCCCGGTGACCCAGGCTCTGGCAATTGCGCACTTTCGTCGTCCGGTTGCATATTGAGTCGCTACTGCCATGCTACAACATCTCCTTCTTTGCTCGCGGTGATGACTATAGGGTAATCGGTTCCGGTTGTTGAGCCTGGTGCGGATGGGCGGGCCCGACGTAAACGCGGAGTTTCTTCGCCATATGATTCCCCAATGGGTTCTTGGGAAGCATGCCTTCGATCGCTTTGGTCAAAAGTTCTGTCGGATTCTTTCGGAAGACATGCTGCGCCGTCGCGGTCTTGAGTCCGCCCGGAAAGCCGCTATGATGGCGATAGAGTTTCGTGGCCATTTTGTTGCCGGTCAGATGGATCTTCTCCGCGTTCACGATCACAATATGGTCCCCCATGTCCACATGGGGGGTAAAGGTTGGCCGGTGTTTGCCACGCAACATCCCGGCGACGCGGGCTGCCAATCGGCCCAGCGTTTTCCCCTCCGCATTCACGAGGTACCACTTTTCCCGCACGTCCAAAGGCTTTTGCATGTAGGTCAACATCGTGCTTCCCGCTCCTTCGCTATCGAGTGAATCAAGTTTCCTGTACTTCCGGTGTGCCGATATCTTTCGACTCCAGCTTTGCCAGCCAGGCGTCGAGATTCGTTGTGCTCCGCCGCTTCAACACATCTTGGGTAATGTAGATCGGGCAAGGAGCCCGGAGGGCCAACGCGATTGCGTCGCTGGGCCTGGCATCGATTGTCCGCTCCACGCCTTTGTTGGCGACATGGACCATGGCGTAATAGGTGCTGCTTTTGACGTCCGCAATGACGACGCGTTGGATTGTGATGTTCAAATGTTCGGCGAAACTCTTGATCAAATCATGGCTCATTGGCCGTGGAGTGATCATGGTATCGAGCGCTAATTTAATGGCATTACCTTCTGCGGCCCCGACCCAAATCGGAAACGTATCGAGGGCACCCTCCTGTCGTGCCAAGACGACAATTCTAGTGTCGGTGTTGGCCTCATCGAGGATGCGATCCACCCGGTATTCAACCAGGTCTTGTTCTTTGGGTAGATCGACGGCGCTCATAGTGCGTCTCGCTGACTCAGGAGTCCAGTTTGCCGAAATCTTCCGGTTTGAGATTTTCCAGCCACTGTTCGAGTTCTTCGGAGCTCTGTTTGGTGATGACCGAATTGTTCGCAAACACCGGCGCATTGCTCCGAAGCGCAAGTGCAATCGCATCGCTGGGTCTGGCGTCGACAGTGTATTCTGAATCTTCGTACATCAAATGGATTTTCGCAAAATAGGTGTGCTCCGACAAGTCCGTAATGACCACGCTGATGATTTTCGCATTGTAGGCATCGAGGAGCGACTTCATGAAGTCGTGCGTCATAGGCCGGGGGGGCGTGACGTTTTCCAGTGACATGCTGAGCGCACCTGCTTCTGACTTGCCGATCCAAATGGGGAGCATGTCGGAATGCTCTTCGTCACGTAGCACCACGATATACGCGTTATTATAGGGGTCGAACATCAACCCCTTTACATGCATCTGTGTAATCACAAGAAACCGGCTCCTTCTCTTAATCTTACGGGGATGTTGATGACCCCTACGGATGGTTCAGAAACCCTGTAAAATAGCACTTCCGAAATCGGCCTGTCAACGAAACCTGCGAGATCACTGGAGAAATTCACGAGCCTGTTAGGCCGGTGGGCGATAGTTCTGATCGAGCTTTCCAGTATCAGTTTGCTCCCCAAGTTTGAGAAAGGCCTTCATCTGCTTCTTCACGAGTTCTCTGCCGCTCTCTTCGCCCAGGTTGACCTGGTACTCGTTGATGACCATAACCCGCATGCCTTCCCACTTTTTCCAGCAGGGTTTGCAGACCTTGGCTTTGATCTCGGATTCAAGCCTCCCCATGAAGAGAGGATCAGTGATCGTTTCTCCGGCTTGTCCACACGTGATGCACTGGACGTCTGCCATGGTGTGAGGATCCTCCTGAATATATTATTAGGTGAGCGTGACGGGAGATTGTAACACTGCGGTCGTGCTAAGAAAAGAGGGGAGCGGATTGACCAGCACAGGGCTTCGTGCTAAGAAGATTCGCCTTTTGAAGAATATGCCCGGATGGCGGAACTGGCAGACGCGCCGGACTCAAAATCCGGTTCTCGTAAGAGAGTGGGAGTTCGACCCTCCCTCTGGGCACCATCAGTTCACAGCGTGGCAACAGGATTGGCGCGGGGGTTTTCCCCGTTCGGGTGTCGATCGGATTTTGCGCGAATCCAAATCAAATTAAACACGCAGATCCCCCGGTTGACAGGTCCGAATGGGTAGCCTATAGTCCATGCCTAGAGTGATGAAGCGGCTTTAAAGCCATGATGTTGGTCCCGTCTTGGTGTCCGTCAGTGCACTTCATGCTCTACTCTCACCAAGGAGGCAGCACATGCGTAACGTGTTGGCACTAGGAGCGGCAATTCTTGTTGTCGGTGCTGCGGGTATGTCAATCGCTCAGGAACGCTTGCAGACGAACCAATCCGGAATGGGCGTGGGTGAAGGAGTTGGCGACGTATCGGGGTCGAGTACTCGCGTGACCACCTTTGATCGAACCCAGTTCCTCGATCGGTTGT
>DASQFV010000239.1:0-12990 GCA_035632975.1 Nitrospiraceae bacterium | reverse complement strand
GATGAGCCGACCGCGCATCTTGACCTCAATCATCAGCTCGATGTGTGCCGGATTCTCCAGCGTGTTCATGCGCAATTGCAGATGACGGTGCTGCTCGTCTCACACGACATCAATCTGGCAAGTCAATACTGTGATCGTATTCTGGTCATGAAACAGGGAGCCGTGGTGTGCATCGGTCCTCCACAGGACGTGATTCATCCGCGGGTCTTGACCGAGGTCTATGGGTGTCAGGTGTTAGTCGACGCGCATCCGGACACAGGGTTGCCGCGTGTCTCTTTACCCAGTCAGGATCGTCATCAGACTGGTGCGGTGTCTGCGATGTCGTGAGTCATATTGTTGCGGGTGAGGTTTCGTACCCGAACTGCCCGTTGGTTCAAGGGGGTACTGTTTAACCAGGGAGAAAGGTCGTTCGAGTCCATACACCGTCGGGGACGGGGAAGATGGTGCAAATCCATCACGGTGCCGCCACTGTAAGCGGGGAGTGACTCTGCAGAAAAGCCACTGCCACGAGGCGTGAAACGTGAAACGTGAAACGTGAAATGTTGGGAAAATTCCCTCGTTTAACGAATCACGAGTTACGGTGAACGTCCTCGAGCGGGAAGGCGCAGGGAAGCGACGAGCCGCAAGTCAGGAGACCCATCCAACGGGCATTTCGACTGGACCCTTCGAGTCTAAGGGAGGTCTCTGTGCGCATACATCTTGCGGGTTTTTCTGTTCGTGTTGTCCTGTTATCCTGCCTCATTGCTTCCACCACCCATGCCCAGTCAGAGGAGGTGATTGAGACACGAGAAGTCGTCGTCTCCAGTACTCGGCTGCCTGATACTCCGGTTGACGCCAGAACCCTTCCTACAAAAGTGACCGTCATTACAGCGGAGGATATACGCAAGTCCGGCGCAAAGACCGTCCAGGAAGCAATTCAGGGGGCAACAGGCATCGTGATGTATGACGGCGTCGGCAATGCCTTTCAGCAAACGATCGATCTGCGTGGCTTCAATGGACTACCGGTCCCGAATACTACGGTGTTCGTAGATGGTCAGCGGATGAACGAACCGGATTTCAATACCGTCAACTTCGACCTGATCCCGTATGAGACGATCGACCGGATCGAGATCATTCCTGGAGCCGCTGCGATTTATGGCAAAAATGCGATGGGAGGAGTCATCAATATTATTACCAAACGAGGCACAGATAAACATCAGGCAACGGGTGAGACCTTGTTCGGCAGCTACCACCGGGAACGCTACACCCTCAATGCAAGCGGGCCGATCGGAAAACCCGATTATTACACGAACTTCAGTCGGGAGACGGAATCGGGCTATCGTGACGAATCGGCTGCACGAATCTCACGGTTTTTTGGCAAGCTGGGATATCGCCCGACCGAGCACACGGATGTCACCGTATCCTATACCTATGTCAAAGACCGACTTGAGCAGGCTGGGACGTTGCCCCTCAGCCAAGCCGAGATCAACCCCAAACAGAACTTTACGCCAGGTGACTATTTCGATTCAGAAACAAACGTACTGCGATTGAATGCTCGGCACGAATTACCATTTGGATTCTCCATGAATCTTAACGGTTTTTACCGACGTCTTGCACAAGATCAATTCACCCGAGGGCAGAGTTCTCAAAGCAGCAATACCTTCACGAGTGAATCTCGTGGAGGAGTCTTTCAGCTCAATCATGAGGCCAGCTTGTTTGGCCGCCGTAATGCGCTTGTTCTGGGAAACGAATACACCAGAAACGACTTTGGTAATCAGTCTGTTGCCTCGTTTTTTTCGTTCCCTGGATCGTTTCCGTCTTTACGATCGACAGATGAAACGATTCTTGGACTCTATGCGCAGGATACGCTGCATCTGACGTCACAACTGATTTTGACTGCCGGAGTGCGATATGATCGCAATGATCTTGACTTCATCGATAATCTCGACAGTACCAATAACGGCTCAAAAGTCTTTCACCAGACAACCCCACGCGCAGGGTTGACCTATCTAGTTACGCCAAGTGCGAGCGTCTATTTCAACTATGGGCAGGGGTTTCGTGTGCCGACCTATAACGAGCTTTTTGGTTCAGGGCTTGGACCGTTTGGACAGGGAAATCCCAATCTTAGGCCTGTACGATCGGACAATTTTGAGGTAGGCGCCCGATCGCGTATTCAAACCTGGGGTGAAGCGAGCGTGGCCCTGTTCCGAGCTGACGTGCAGGATGAAATTTATCTCGTCTGCGGGGATCCTAGCACTTGCAACTTTGGGACTCCAGCGAACCAGAACATCCCTGAGTCGAGGCGTCAGGGCATTGAGACGACCTTAAAGGCCAGATTCAATCAGTATTTCGATGGAGTGGTGAACTACACCTATACTCAAGCGACATTTCAGAGCGATCTGGTCCTAAACCCCTATTTTGTGGGCTTCAATCCATTTCTTGAGAACGTAAAGAAAGGCGACAGCATCCCCCTCGTTCCGAAGAATCGACTGAGCGTGACGGGGAATTATCATCCTGCCTCTGGATGGACTGTTTCGTTGACCGGACTCTACGTGAGTTCGCAGTTTTACCAGGGCGACGAGGAGAACGCGCAACCGCGTATTCCTGGCTACTTCACGCTCAACAGCCGCATTGCTTACGAACGACCTGTACCCGGCGGACATTTAGGTGGCTTTCTCATGCTCAACAACATGCTAGATCAGCACTATTATACGTCAGGAATCATGGCGCCGAATACATTGACGGGTGGAGGTGCAGTTGAGCGTTTCGTGATGCCGGCTCCAGGTATCGCGATCTATGGTGGGTTGAGCTATCGATTTGAGGGTTTGTAACCTGGATCACACATACTTTCAGGCAAAGCCATGGGACAAGCAAGGGCAGTAGCGATTCTCGGAACCGGCTCTGATGTCGGGAAGAGCCTCATCGTTGCCGGGATTTGCCGACTCTTGTCTCGAAAAGGTGTCCGGGTCGCGCCATTCAAGGCGCAGAACATGGCGCTGAATTCTTTCGTGACGCTCGATGGTGGGGAGATCGGCCGAGCGCAGGCGCTGCAAGCTCAGGCCTGCGGGATTGAGCCGACGGTGGATATGAATCCGATTCTGCTGAAGCCCGAATCTGATTCACGATCTCAGGTGGTCGTGAGAGGGAAGGTCTACGAGGCGTTGGATGCGCTCGCATACTTTGAGCGGAAAGAGACGCTGTTTAACATTGTTCGAGACTGCTATGCGCGACTGGCCAGCGAGTACGAGTGTGTCGTGATCGAAGGGGCGGGGAGTGCCGCGGAGATCAATCTCCGGGATCGGGACATTGTGAACTGGCCTGTCGTCGAGTTAGCTGATGCGTCAGTCGTGTTGGTGGCGGATATCGATCGGGGAGGGGTTTTCGCGCAGATCATTGGGACGCTCGACTTGTTAGCGCCGCATGAACGGCAGCGCGTGCGCGGTGTGATCGTGAATAAGTTCCGCGGAGATCGTCGGCTGTTTGAAGATGGTGTCCGTATACTTGAGGCGCGTACCGGTCTTCCGGTCCTGGGAGTCCTGCCATTTCTTCGAGACCTTCGGTTGGATCAAGAGGATAGCCTCGATCTAGCTTGTTCCCGGTCGATTCAGTTCAAACCTGATTTCACAAACGTAGCCGTGGTTTTGCTTCCTCGCATGAGCAACTTCACGGATTTCAATGCGTTGGCAGCTGAGAAGGATGTGGCGCTTCGGTTTGCCGCTTCGACGGGCGACCTCCAAGGAGCTGACGTGGTGATTCTTCCTGGAAGCAAGAATACGCTCGAAGACCTCGACTATCTCGTGACCTCTGGATTCCCGGCTGCCCTGGAATCGCATGTGCACAGAGGGGGTGAGCTGGTCGGAATCTGCGGGGGGTATCAGATGCTTGGACAAGCGATCGCAGACCCCAAGGGATTGGAGGGGGGAGGAACCTCAGCAGGCTTAGGCTTCCTCGATGTGACGACGGAGCTTGATGCGCCAAAGATCTGCCGGCAAGTTCGTGCCACGTCGCTGCTTCATGGCGTGGAACAGCACGCGCCAGTTCGTGGCTATGAAATCCACATGGGGCGGACCAATCGTGGAGCTGCCAGCCCGTGTTTTCAAATTGAAGCATCTGAAATCTGGGAAGGCACGGCGAGGGGTAGTGAAGGCGCTGCAAGTGAGAATGGCTGTATCTGGGGCACCAGCATTCATGGTCTGTTCGATCAGGCAGGGTTCCGCCGAGGCTGGTTGAACCGCGTACGTGGCCGGAAGGGACTCTCACCCATTTCGCCTCGTGAGTCTGAACTCGTCACGACACAACTGCGCGCTGAACTGGATCGCTGGGCTGACCATTTAGAGCAGTATGTGAATATGAATGCGATCTATCCTGTATTTGAAGGTCGATGAAGAAGGGAGAAGACAATGCGCATCACGAAGGTCTATACCAAAACCGGTGACAAGGGGAAAACCCGGTTGGCTGGTGGACAGCAGGTCTGGAAGGATAGCTCGCGGGTGGAGGCCTATGGGGAAGTGGACGAACTGAACTCAATCATCGGGGTCGTGAGGGCATTTAATGCGGACTTGGTCGGGATTCAACCGTCTGCCGATCGGTTAGAAGAGGAACTTCGTTGGATGCAGAATAAGCTGTTCGATGTTGGTGGGTTGCTGGCCACAGCCCCTGGGCAGACATTTAAGAATATGCCGACGGTCACAGCACGGGACGTGACTCGGCTGGAAAAACTCATGGATAGGTGTCAGAAAGACTTGCCGCCTCTGAAGGAATTTATTCTTCCAGGGGGCGGCAAGATTTCCAGTTTTTTACACCAGGCCAGAACGATCTGCCGACGGGCAGAACGTATCTGTGTGCGGTTGGGGAGAGAAGAGCCTTTGGATCCGGCTCTCGTGCGGTTTCTCAATCGCCTGAACGATGCGTTGTTTGTTTTGGCCCGTTGGATGGCCAAGCAGCAGAGTGAGCCGGAGTTTTTGTGGGAACGGGACCCGAAGGGGACGTGAAGCGCGAGACGTGCGAGAAAGGCGCGACGTGGACAGATTGGACTCCCACCTCGTCTCGCCCGGCTATCCTGCAATGCTGTTTTCCTCTTGTCCACGATGTGCAGGCTATCGACGTTCTACTATGGGTGGGGTCGCTCCGGATCGGGGTTCGTCCGTGACAAGCACAGGTTTCTTTTCCACTTTATCGCAACGCTCGGTGATGCCGTGAATCTCTACTTGATCTTTCCCGCCCGCGTCCAATCGCTCAGTCACGAAGCGGAAGCCGGCTAGTACCACACTGATTGGCCCTCACGGGCCAAACCGTCCATTCGTACATCAGCGCAGTTCCCGTCGTTGAGCACATTGTAATACGAGTTTGCGCCCGATCTCCAGGTTCCGAAACATAGCGGCACCTGCTGGTGAATCTTGACTGCTGAGAGGTTTTTCGATTCTCCACTGGTCAGCGGATGTTGCAAACTATAAGCTTAGGTTACACTACGTAACCACTTGCCCAGGGTTAGCAGTAGGTTGGGTATTGCTAAGGTACGGGGCGGCCCGCCAGGACAAGAAATCCCCTCTCACCGTGCGGGAAACGCGAATCGGCTCATGCGCACGATCGTGATCGACGGATTCGTCGTTGAAAGATGAACCTAAAACTACTGGATCGGAAATCGGTCGTCATTTCAAGTTCTTGTGTCGGCACGTATGGTGCTGAGCCTCAGCGATCGCAGTGTGTGCCGTGGTGGAGGATCACTGGTCCAGCCAAGACGCACAGAACGATAACGATTTGGATATTTGGGCGATGTCGAAATTGGTGATTCGCTTGCTAATAGCGAATGACCGGCTACACTCAAGTTCGAGTGACGATTTTCAATCCCGAGGTAAACTAGCGTCACCATGTGCCCCGACGCCAAGAGGAATGCCTATGCGCAGACAGGTTCTCATGATGGTGGCGGTGGGGATGACGACAATCACGTTGGGGTGGAGTATGCCGGCGAGAGCCGCGAACGAGGCCGAAGTGGCGGAGCACTTAATCGAATTGGTGAAGATCGGCCGCGCGGTGGTATCGGAGCATCAAGCCACCATTAATGACGCTGCGAAAGCCGAGAAGGGCTTTACGGCCGATTTCGTGGCCGATCAAGTCATGGAGCAGTTCAAGAAAAAGACCAAGATCGATCTCCGCATTCCCAATGTGGTTCCCCAAGCCAACTTCTATCTCGCCTTGGTGGAAGCGGAGAGAGAAGTGGTCGACGAGGCGCAGCCGGTCATCAATAGACAGGGAGTCGGCTTCAAGGGCTTTCTTCATGCCGTATTCGCCCGCCGCGTCGGAGAACATTTCTATAAGAAGACCGGTGTTCGTATGAAGCTGACCGGGATCAATTATCGGAACCCGAACAACAAGCCGGACTATTTCGAGGAGGAAGTGCTTCGGATGTTCAACGATCCGCGCCATCCGAAGGGCCAGGTTTATGTTCGCAACACGATGGTCGATGGAAGACCGGTGCTGCGTATGATTGACCCCGAATATGCAGCCGCCTCCTGCCTGACCTGCCACGGTGCGCCTAAGGGAGAGCGGGACATCACGGGCATAAGGAAGGAAGGATGGAAGGAAGGGGATTTAGCCGGCGCGATCAGCCTGGTGCTTCCGTTGAAGTAAGAAGAAGGGGCGGTTTCAATGACCACCTGCGCATTAGCACACATCGAACGATAAGGAGATGCCGAATGAGCAAGATCGTGATCGTGGATGATTCCTATGCCGACCTTCAGCTGATCGAAGGTTGTTTGAAAGGGGCGAACCATACGGTCGTATCCTTTCCGAGCAGCGACAAGCTGGAAGACAAGGTGGCCACCGAGAAGCCGGATTTGATCGTATTGGACGTGATTATGCCTGGTCGTAACGGCTTTCAGGCCTGCCGCGACCTCAAGAACGATGACCGCTGCAAGAACATTCCGATCATTCTCTGCACATCCAAGGGCAACGAGAGCGATAAGTTCTGGGGGCGACAGCAAGGGGCGAACGGCTACATCGTCAAGCCATTTAAGACTGAAGACCTATTGGCCGTCGTCAAGAAGGTAATAGGCTAACGGGATGGACTCCACACAGCGTTCAACGGCTGCAGATCGTGTCCTGACTGTACAGGGGACCTCTTCGTCCGGATCCGGTCAGACCCAGGCGGCCGGGTCCTCGACCATGCGTGCCGCGATCATCTCTCTGGGTGGAGAGCTCTTCACTATCGACCTGCTAAACGTGCGCGAAGTATTTGTCGTCGAATCCATCACCCCGGTTCCCGGGATGCCCTCCGGCTTGGTGGGAGTCACGAATCTGCGCGGCACCGTGGTTCCGTTGCTCGACCTCAGACCGATGTTCAGCCTCAATGCCGTGGAGCCCTTGCGGTATGCCGTCGTGGTGCAACACGGAAATTGGCAGGTCGGTGTCCTCGTCGATACGGTTCCAGAACTTCGTACTATTGCCAAAGATCAATTTCTGCCGGCTCCAGCCGGCACGGGGGAAGGGGCGTTTCCCTTCGTGTCGACCGTCGTCAAGTTGGAGGATCGGCTCCGAGGCGTATTGGAAACGTCGGTGATGCTCTCATATCTCGAGGGGACGAGTTAACAGGGGACAACAAGCGAAAATTTCACGCAAATCGAGGCACGATCAGAGAGAAGGAGGACGACGCGATGGCAAAGATTGCAAGGACTCTAAGTACCGGAGTCCGGGGGGGGTTCGACGATCTCAAGACGCGGACAAAACTGATGTCGAGCTACGGTATCGTCAGCGCCATTATCTTCGTAGTGGCAACCTCCGGTGTGCTGACGCTTCGGCAGTTGAGCGCTGTATCACAAGCAGTGTACACAGGCTATACGCTCCCGTTGGCGAACTTCGCTGAAATGGGTACTGCATTAACGCACCACCATCAGGTCTTAGCCGGGATTGTCAGCGTCACGAACCACGATGATTTTGTGTCGGAAGTCACGCGGTTGGCATCGTTTCGCAAGAAGACGAACCAAGTTATCGCCGAATATGGGGGTTCCACACTCCGCGTCTCTCGATCGGGCCGTGACGAGGCAAAGGACTTGGCGATTTTGAAGCCGGCCATTCAGCAATACTTCCAGGCGGCCGATGGAGCCCTGAGTGCGCTGGCCGATAGTTTCGGGAAGTCGCTGACCTCGGCACAAGCTGAGCATATGCGAGACCTCGGGATCCTGGCCTTGACGGTGAATTTGCAGCCGACATTTGAGAAGGTCATCGAACGCAGTCGTGAACAGGTATTGGACATGCAAGATGTGGCGAAGGATCTCAACAACGAGGCGCAGACTACCGGCTTCATCGGAATGGTGGTCCTCGCCCTCGGCGGACTCATCGCCGTGGTCCTCGGAATCGGCATCGCGTATTGGGTTGTCAACTTCTTCTCGAAGAACCTGATCCATATCGCGGAGGTCTCCCAGTCGGCCGCCAGCGGCAACTATAAAGTCCGCGCCAAAATCGAGTCTAAGGACGAAATCGGACAGCTGGCTGCATCGTTCAATGCCATGTTGGACAACATCACGACGGCCCTCGAGAAGGCGGAAGGTGAACGCGACGAGTTGCAAAAGCGGTTGATGGGCTTTCTGGTCTTGGTCTCGGACGTCGGTAAGGGAGACCTGACGAAGCGCGGTGAGGTGACGGCCGACATGTTCGGCAACCTCGCGGATGGGTTCAACCTCATGATTGACCAGTTCGGACGGTTGCTCCAACAGGTTCGAGGTTCAGCCGAAAGCGTGAACAAGTCGGCTGGGACCCTCCGAAACAGCGCGGGGCAGATGGCCGGCACCGCGAAGCTGCAAGCCGACGAATCGGTCAAGACGTTGAGCGCGGTCGAAAAGTTGGCCGCTTCCATGCGCCAGGTCTCGGAAACCGCCGGTGCCTCGTCGGAATCTGCCAAGCAGGTGTTGCAGGCGACGGAGCGTGGCCGTGTGGCTGTGCATGCAACCGTGCAGGACATGCAGGGCATCCGGTCCACGGTGCAACGGATGTCCAAGCAGGTCAAGGCGCTCGGCGACCGGTCGTTAGAAATTTCGCACATCGTGTCGACGATTCGGGACATCGCGAATCAGACCAACCTGCTCGCGCTGAACGCGGCCATCGAGGCGGCTGGCGCAGGCGAAGCCGGAGCCCGATTCGCCGTCGTCGCCGACCAGGTCAGAAAACTCGCCGAAAGCTCGACGCAAGCTACCAGGGAAATCACCGACCTCGTGAAGGTGATTCAGACAGAAACGCAGGACGCGGTCGTGGCCATGGAGCAGGAAACTCACGCTGTGGAAGCCGGATCGGCCTCCGCGCTGCGTACTGGTGAAGTGTTCAACGAAATTTCAGGGATCGCCCAGCGTTCGTCGGAGCTGGCAGAGACCATCGCCAGTGCCGCGGTGAACCAAACTGCCTCGACGGATCAGGTGGGTCGCTCGATTAAGGACTTCGCCGGCGGTGCCGTGGCGACGCAAAAAGCGACGGACTCAGCGCGTGCAACCGTCGAAGACATGGCAAAACTCGCCGAAGGGCTGACGGTCTCCGTCGCCAAGTTCAAATTGGCCTAGCCAGGATTATTCATGAATGGTCCGGGCGTGAACATTTCAAGAACGTATTGGCAACCTCGTTCTGAACCAGGGGATGAAAGGATGCAATTATGCTATCGCCTATGAGCAGTATGAAGAAGACTCTGCCGGGCCTTCTCTGCCTTGCCATGTTGGCAGGGGGGGCGGCCCTGTTCGCGCAAGATGCAGTTGCGCAGGCGCCGGCTCCAGAGGCGCCGGCGGCGGCTGCTCCGGATGCGGCAGCCGCTCCCGCACCGCCGAAGATCGATACCGGTGATACGGCCTGGGTGTTGGTCTCGACGGCCTTGGTACTGGCCATGACCGCGCCGGGCCTTGCACTGTTCTATGGAGGGATGGGGCGTTCCAAAAATGCATTGTCCACGTTCTTGCAGAGCTTCGTTATCCTCGCTCTGATTAGTGTCCAGTGGGTGCTGTGGGGCTACTCGCTCGCCTTTGGGCCGGACAAAGGGGGCATCATCGGTGGGCTCGAATGGTTCGGGCTCAACGGGGTTGGACTGGAGCCCAATCCAGATTATGCAGCCACGATACCGCACCAGGCCTTCATGCTCTTCCAGATGATGTTTGCGGTGATCACCCCGGCGCTGATCACCGGGGCATATGCCGAACGGATGAAGTTCAGCAGTTTTCTCTTGTTCACGCTCCTGTGGGCGACCTTCATCTACGATCCGCTCGCGCACTGGGTGTGGGGAGTCGGGGGGTGGGTCAGAAACCTTGGGGCGTTGGACTTCGCCGGCGGGACGGTCGTCCATATCAGTTCGGGCATAGCGGGGCTGGCTTCCGCCATCATGGTAAAGCGGCGATTGGGACATGGCAAGGAGCATATGCCCCCGCACAATTTGCCCATGACCCTTATGGGTGCGTCCTTGCTCTGGTTCGGATGGTTCGGGTTCAACGCCGGCAGCGCCTTGGCCTCCGGGGCACTAGCGACCAGTACGTTTACCGCCACCAATACGGCGGCGGCGGCGGCGGCGCTGGCCTGGATGGTCGCGGAGTGGATCTATCGAGGCAAACCGTCGGCCCTGGGCGCGGCAAGCGGGGCGGTGGCTGGATTAGTAGCCATCACGCCTGCATCGGGGTTCGTCGGCCCGATCTCGTCGATTTGGATCGGGATTGGAGCGGGTGTGTTGTGTTATACGGCGGTGATGTTGAAGCCCTTGTTTGGCTATGACGACGCCCTCGATGCGGTCGGCGTTCACGGAATTGGAGGCAGTTGGGGCGCACTGGCGACTGGTCTCTTCGCGTCGAAAGCGGTAAATTCGGCCGGGGCCGACGGGCTGTTCTTTGGTAATCCGGCACAGTTGGGCATCCAAGCGATGGCCGTACTGGTTACCATGGTCTTCGTGTTTGTCGGGACCTTAATCATTCTGGCGATAGTCGATGCAGTAATGGGTCTGCGTGTGAATGAAGAAGAAGAGCGATCCGGCTTGGATCTCAGTCAACATGATGAACGGGCCTATTCGTAAGACAGAGGTGACCGAAGAGAATGGGCGAGCCTGGTCGGCCTCCGGTAGCCTCCTTTGAATGTTTCCGATAAGAGAGGACAGGGATGAGTTCCGAACTTGACCGACAGGGCCTCGTTGCTATTTTCGTTACCGAAACGTCCGACGCGCTGGATGTGCTTATGAAGGCGTTCCATCCCTCAGATGGGGTAGCGCCAACTCCGGCACAACTGCAAAAGCAATACGTGTGGGCGCATAAGATTCGAGGAGCGTCAGGGCTCTACGGCTACGAGGGGTTGGCCCTGATGGGGGCGTTGCTTGAATCGACCCTGGAAGAGGCGCCGTCTATTGAAGATTCCCTCTGGCCGAAGGCATTGGAGATCTTACGTGGGATAGTGACCTCGTTCGAGTCTCAATTGAAAGTCGTCGCTGGTGGGGGCGCTGAAGACCCCTCGGTTAGTGCGCGATGGGAAGGCGAAGTGGCCGGATTGTTCCCGTCTCTGCCTGCCGCGGTCCCATCTGAACCGACATTGCTCGCGCCGGACTATCTCGTGCCGACTCTCGATGCCGAGGTCCTGTCGTATTTCGCCCCAGAGGCGGATGAGTATCTGCACACGATGGAGACGTTGCTTCAGCGTCTGCGGCAGGACCCCAAGGATGGGGAGACCATCGATAGGCTCTACCGTATGGCCCACACGCTCAAAGAATCTGCATACACGATCGGGTACAAGGTGATCGGCAATGTGGTCCATCCAGTCGAAGATTGTATGATTGCGATCCACGAGGGAAGGATTTCCCTCTCATCGGATGTACTCGGGGTCATTGGACGGGCCGTCGAGGTCATTCGGCTGCTGATACGCCGAGACGACGACAAGGTCGCCCAGCTACAGCATGATGTGCCGGAAGTCACTCAGGCACTGGCGCAGATCCGCAACGGAGAACAGATGACGGTAACGGCTCAGACGGTGGCTCCGATCGCTTCGGCTATTCAGGTTGCGACGGCCGTCATGGATCGTCCCGAGGAATCTGCCGGTTCCGAGGTGGAATCGTCCTCTACATCGAGTCCGCTGACGGATGAGTATCTGTTGCCGGTTCTCGATGCCGAAGTGATGTCTTATCTTCCCCCTGAAGCACAGGACTACCTAGAGTCTCTTGAGAGCCAGCTACTTCGTCTCGAGAAGGAACAGCACAACCCGGAAGTGATTAATCAACTCTTCCGGACGGCTCATACGCTCAAGGGGTCTGCCTATACCGTTGGATTCCAGGCGATCGGCGATCTGACGCACTATGTCGAAGATTTCATGGGGGCGGTGCGCGAGGGCCGCGTCAAGATTCTCCCTGGGCATACGGACGTGCTGTTGCGATCGGTTGATGTGGTACGCATGTTGATGCGGCGGGACCCCACGTCCCTCGACATGCTGCGCCAGCGATTTGCTGTCGCAATGCAAGGACTTAAACAGCTGGATCAGCCGCTGGCGGCTCAGGTGGTGGAGTCGGGTTCAGCCGTTCATCTTGTCGAAGCGGCGGTGGACCAAGAACCAGGCGATCAACAAGAAATCGAACCTGCCAAAGCGGCGGAAGGTAAAACGGTAGATGGCAAAGCCGCAGAAGACCGCGAAGTCATCCGCGTCAGCCGCGATCGGTTGGAACGATTGTTGAATCTGGTCGGTGAGCTCGTCATCGGTCGTGGACGGCTCGAGCAGAGGTTGCATATGCTGGAGCAACTTTCGCAACAAGTATTGGCCTACAAGGGCCGGCTGGTCGAATCGGTCCATTCCTTTGCGGAGGAACATACCTTTACCCTTCCGACCGCCTCCTCCGCTCCCGCGATCGCCCCGGCTCAAGGATGTACCGGTGTCAGCGATTTCGGCAGCCTTGAATTCGACAAGTACGACGATTTTAATATTTTGGCTCGCCGCATCATCGAGGTTACGGCTGATATTTCAGAGTCGATGACGCAGTTGAGCGGGTCGATTCGCCGTTCACACGAAGACATGAGTCACTTGGCACAG